>JBBQGD010000143.1:0-8604 GCA_038322655.1 Bacteroidales bacterium
TCATCAATTGGTTTCGTTTTACCCAAAAACCTTTCCAACAATTCAACCCTCACAAGGTTATCGTGCCAATTCCCGGCAACAGTTTCAATTTCACGCAGCGAATCAACTGACATTTCTTTAAATTTAAATTCGGGATAGCTGTGAGCCATAATATGTAATATATACTTCATCTGCTTGGAAATTGTGCGGATCAGGTGCAGGTTACTCTCTTTTATATCAACATTTGATAAATTCTTCGCTGTTGAGTATAATCCTGACAATACTTCCGTCGCACAACTCAAAATTGTTTCTTCCTCTGCCAGAGCCAAAAGGGCGCCAATTTCCTGGTGAGAACTTTGTGCTGTTGCTTCGGGTACAACTTGTTGTGGCTTTTTACTAAACTGCTGAATTTGCTTCTGCTCACGTTTCTTCAGCCACATATCAAATTCAGGGTATTGAATACCGGTTTGTTCCGAATACCTTGCAATCAATTCAATCTGCACCTGTGTATCACGCAATTGTCCGGCTACTTTAAATAATTTCCTTACCCGCTGCTTTATACGAATATATTCATCGGATCCACCCGGACTTAAATGCTCAGCCAGCTTATGAAAAGCACGAAGTTTTTTAATACTAAGCCGTAGCTCATGTACCAGTTCCGCATCAGGATGGATGAGGCACAACTCCAGGTAATTTACAATATTACGGTTCTGATGCAGATAATAATCATGTATGGCTTCGTGCGTAGTCATTCCTTGGAAGAAGTTGATATTCAGTGTTTTGTGGTAGCAGATTGATAAACATCATCCCAAACCTACTCCAAATTTACAGCTTTTATAGTTATACTGCTAAAGTAGCAAAAGAACATGCCAAATGTATTGCCCAAATACCTAATTTTGGCAGCTGTTACAAAAAGAGTTTATGCAAGGATTTTTAAAAGCAGCTTCAGTACTGCTTTTTCTGTTTTTCATTCTAATTTTTCATTCTATTGCTCAACCTTTCCAGATCAAAGGAAGGGTCATTGATTTCGAAACCCGAGATGCACTGGCATTTGTCAACATACAGGAAAATGAAGGCCCCGAAGGATGCATTTCGGATATTGATGGCAGATTTGTCATGAAATCAAAAGTTCCTGTTTATAAACTAACGTTCAGTTACATCGGGTATGAGTCGTTGGAATTTATACCCGAAAACAATGGCAAAGAAATCCTTATCAAACTGAAGAAAACTCCCTATTACCTTTCTGAAATAGTAATAAAACCTGGAATCAATCCAGCTCATCGTATTATAAGTCAGGTAATTGCCAACCGGTATATCAACGACCACGAACACTTGCCTTCATTTTCCTATACTTCGTACGAGAAAATGGTGTTCGGTCCCGAATCGGATAGTATTCCAACCATCGATAGTCTGGCGGCCGACTCGTCGTACACAAAAGCAAAAGCTTTTTTCGACAAGCGACATCTATTCCTTATGGAGAGCGTCGTTAACCGGAGTTTTAAGTTCCCTTCCGATAATTATAACAAAGTTATTGCCAGCCGTGTTTCTGGTTTTAGTGATCCCTTGTTTGTTTTCCTGGTATCGCAGCTGCAATCGACTACTTTTTATAAAGAGGTGATAAAAATTGCAGACAAAGACTATATAAATCCGATCTCGAACGGAAGTTTTAAAAAATATTATTTCGAAATAAAGGACACTATAATTGAACCATATCCCTATGATACCACGTTTATTATTTCATACAGGCCTTTACTTAATACCAATTTTGACGGGTTGAAAGGTTCTGTATCAATCAGCACCAATGGGTATGCAATCCGGAATGTAATAGCTATTCCCGCGGTTGAATCAGGATTAATCTCCATTAAGATCCAGCAACAGTACGATTTTATCAATAGTACACATTGGTTTCCAGTCCAGCTTAATACTGATCTGATTTTCAAAAACACATCAATTTCTATTGACAGCACGCATAAAAACAGACTGAAAATGAAAGGGAGCGGAAAGAGTTATATCTCAAACATCAATCTGAATCCCAATCTTAAACGGAACCAATTCGGGGCCATTGAAGTGGATGTTCAGCCCGATGCTTTCTCCCAGTCTGATAAGGCATGGAACAAATACAGGGTCGATTCCCTTTCAGCACAGGAGCAAATGACTTACCGGTTTATTGATAGCGTTGGGAAAGCAAATAATTTCGATAAACTCACCAGGAAGTTCTATGCTTTCGTAAATGGCAAGATAACTTTTGGATATATTGACGTGTACCTTGATAATATTTTCAGGGTGAATCATTACGAAGGATTAAGGCTGGGATTAAAACTGTCAACTTCCGACAAAGTCAGCCAATGGTTCAGGATCGGCGGTTACGGTGCTTATGGATTAGCCGATAAAAAATGGAAGTATGGTGCAGATGGAACATTGATTTTCGACCGGTTCAGGGATTTTAAACTGAAAGCTGCTTTTTACGATGATGTTGACGAAGCCGGTGCCGACACCAAATTCAGGCAAGAGCGTAACTTTCTTAACCCGGAGCGATTCCGCGATTTTATGATTTTACGCATGGATCACACCCGAAGTTATAATGCAACTCTCAGTTCGCGTGTTCTGAAATACATGACCTTAGGAACAGGTTTCGCCTTTTATAAACGCAATCCACTTTATGATTACAAGTACGTGGTTCAATCGTCTGAGAATATTTATGTAACATCGTCCGATTTTCATTTTACCGAAGCGTCAATTTCCCTCCGGTATGCTTATGGCGAAAAATTTCTTAAAAATGCAAGTTCATCCGTTTCGCTCGGAACCGATTATCCTGTTGTTCAATTCTCGATAATACATGGGTTTAATAATATACTTGGCGGGCAGTATCAGTACAATCGCTTCGATTTAAAAATCAACAAATCAATATTTATCAAATATTTCGGCACCACATCAATTACGATGATGGCAGGATTGATTGACAGGGATATCCCGTATGCTAACCTTTACAATTCAAATGCATCCTTTATTAAGTCTTTCACATTTTATTCACCGGTAAGTTTTGCCACTATGAGAATGAATGAATTTGCTGCCGACAGGTATGCATCCTTGTTCATCTCACATAATTTTGGGAAATTATTGTTCACTTCCAAACATTTTAAGCCGGAGCCCGAACTGGTTACCAATCTTGGAATCGGGTCACTCAGCCACCCCGAAAATCATATAATGCAAGGAATAAAGAGCTATGAAAAAGGGTACTTCGAATCAGGTCTGGGAATAAACAAAATCTTACGTCTTGGTATTACCAATGTGGGATTTGCATGGTTTTATCGTTATGGACCTTATGCAATGCCAACTGCCAAAGAAAATATGGCATGGAAAATTACATTCCAGTTTATTCTCTGATAAAGGGTTTAAAGAATTGATTCTGTTTTAAAACACAAGATCTTAAATTGCTATTACAAGAGTGCCAGATGCTCAGTGTTCAGTGTTTTGTAGAAAGTTATTTGGATTATCATTTGAAAATTCCAATTGTTTACCAATCAATTTACTATACTCTTTCTCCTTGCTCAGCACAGCGCACTTTGCACTGAGCACCAGATTTGTTAATCAAAATCTTCTTAAACAGAACCATACAATTTTAGTCCAAATGATGTAATTTCGCTTCAATATCTCAATCATTACTAATAGCAATCACAGCCTCATTCCTATGAACCTGAATGAATTTCAATCTGCAATAAAAAAGGGAATACCCGAAACATTGCCCCCAGAATTGCCTTATGATACAGACGTAAATCACGCTCCGGTCCGAAAAGACATTTTGTCGGAATCCGATAAAAAACTAGCCATTCGCAATGCATTACGCTATTTCGACACAAAGCATCATGCAGTTTTGGCAAAAGAATTTGCTGAAGAGCTTAAGAATTTTGGCCGTATTTATATGATGAGATTTCGGCCGCAGTATGCTATGTTTGCGCGGCCTATTGATCATTACCCGGCTCAGTGTAAGCAAGCAGCAGCTATTATGCTGATGATCCAGAACAACCTTGATCCTGCTGTTGCGCAGCATCCTCACGAACTGATCACCTATGGCGGAAATGGTGCTGTTTTCCAAAATTGGGCGCAATACCTTCTTACCATGCAGTACCTTTCGGAGATGACTGATGAGCAAACACTTGCTATGTATTCTGGACATCCGATGGGTTTGTATCCTTCGCACAAAGAAGCGCCGAGAGTGGTTGTTACCAATGGAATGATGATTCCTAATTATTCGAAACCCGACGATTGGGAACGTTTCAATGCACTTGGCGTAACCCAGTACGGGCAAATGACAGCCGGATCGTATATGTACATCGGCCCGCAAGGAATTGTGCATGGCACAACCATTACCGTATTAAATGCAGGCCGCAAAGTTGAAAAATCAAATGAAGGATTGGCAGGAAAACTTTTTGTTACATCCGGGCTTGGCGGCATGTCGGGGGCACAACCGAAGGCTGCAGTAATTGCAGGAGCAATATGTATTGTGGCAGAAATAAATCCAAAAGCTGTAAATACCCGATTTTCGCAGGGTTGGGTGGATGAGGTTTTTAGTGATCTGGATAAGATTATTGAACGTATACGAAAAGCAAAAGCAGTAAAAGAGGCTGTTTCCATCGCATACCAGGGAAATATAGTTGATTTATGGGAAAAACTTGCTGAAGCCAATATAGACGTGGAACTGGGTTCCGATCAGACATCCCTTCACAATCCATGGGCTGGTGGATATTATCCGGTTGGTTCAACATTTGAGGAGTCAAAACAGATGATGGCTCATGAACCTGAAAAATTCAAATTGAAAGTTCAGGAATCATTACGCAGACACGTAGAAGCAATCAATCGCCTTACAGCGAAAGGAATGTATTTTTTCGATTACGGAAATGCATTTCTGCTGGAATCATCACGCGCTGGTGCTGATATTATGAAAACCGATGGCACTTTTCGTTATCCTTCGTATGTGCAGGATATTATGGGCCCGATGTGTTTCGATTACGGGTTTGGTCCTTTCCGCTGGGTTTGTGCTTCATGTGATCCATCCGACCTGGATTTAACTGATCAGATCGCCATGGATGTACTTGAGAAACTGGCTTTGGAATCGCCACCGGAGATCATGCAGCAAATGCGCGATAACATTCGTTGGATCAGGGAAGCCAAGCAAAACAAACTGGTAGTCGGCTCACAGGCACGTATTTTATATGCCGATTGCGATGGCCGGACCCGGATTGCAGCTGCATTTAATGAGGCAATCAGGCTGGGCAAATTGAAAGGCCCCGTCGTGCTGGGACGTGATCATCACGATGTTTCCGGTACCGATTCGCCATACCGCGAAACATCCAATATCTATGATGGATCAAGCTTTACGGCAGATATGGCTGTCCAGAATTTTGCAGGAGATAGTTTCCGTGGGGCCACCTGGATCAGCCTTCATAATGGAGGTGGTGTTGGATGGGGAGAAGTGATAAACGGAGGTTTCGGAATGTTGCTCGACGGTAGTACTGAATGCGACCGGAGAATAAATATGATGCTTCACTGGGATGTGAACAACGGAATTTCGCGCCGCAGCTGGGCACGTAACGAAGGTGCGGTTTTCAGTATCAAAAGAGCCATGGATAAGGAACCAAAGTTGAAAGTGACTTTGCCGAATATAGTGGAGGACAAGTTGCTGGAGAATCTGTTTTAAATGAACAGTGTCTGCACACCTTTTTCAGGTGAAACAGTGTCTGCACACCTTTTTAGGTGTCTGACACTGATACAGAAAGCAAAAAGGCAGCCAAAAATGGTCTGCCTCTTTGTTTTATATGTCTGATTTAATTTTCTTTCCTTCTCCATTTCTCCCTGTCCCCCCTTCTCCTTGTCCTCGCTTCAGGGAGCAACAATCCAGAACTGAGTACTAAAGCCCGAACTCTTTCTTAATTTTATCTACACTCTCCACTTTCTCCCATCCAAAAAATTCAACTTCCTTAAAATACTTATCTTTTCCATTGATTTTCTCGGTCCGGGTACTTCCGTTTTTATAATAAACTTCCACTTCGGCTTTGTAGTGATCACGGCCAAAATGGCCATAGGATGCAGTGCGTTCGAATATAGGGTTCTTCAAGCCAAAGCGCTGAACAATAGCATACGGACGCATATCGAAAATCTTGAGAACTTTCTCAGCAATCTGCCAATCTGTAAGTTTTTTACCTTCGGCATCTTTTACTTTAGCTGTTTTGTAAGTATTTACAAAAACGCCAACGGGTTCTGCAATGCCAATTGCATAAGCAACCTGAACCAGAATTTCGTCAGCAACGCCGGCTGCAACAAGGTTCTTGGCAATATGGCGGGCAGCATATGCAGCTGAGCGATCCACTTTGGAAGAATCCTTTCCGGAAAATGCGCCTCCGCCATGTGCACCTTTACCGCCATAGGTATCAACTATAATTTTACGTCCGGTTAAACCGGTATCACCATGTGGTCCGCCGATTACAAACTTACCGGTCGGGTTTACAAAGTATTTAACATCGTTACCAAAAAGTTTGCGCACACGTGCCGGCAAAGTCCTTTTAACACGCGGTAGCAAAATATTTTTCACATCTTCTGCAATTTGGTCCTGCATGGCTTTTTCAGCAGCTTTTACAGCTTCAGGAGAAGCATCTACAGGAAGTACAAATTCATCATGTTGCGTTGAAATTACAATGGTATCAATACGAATCGGCCGGTTACGTTCATCATATTCAACAGTTACCTGCGACTTGGCATCAGGCCTGAGGTATTTCATTTTTTTGCCTTCACGACGTATGGCTGCTAATTCCTGAAGCATAATATGCGACAATTCTATCGGCATTGGCATCAGGTTATCCATTTCGTTGCTGGCATAACCGAACATCATACCCTGATCGCCGGCACCCTGGTCTTCAGGTTTGCCTTGATCCACACCCATGTATATGTCATCCGACTGATCATGTATAGTCGAAATTACACCACACGAATTATTATCAAAGCGGTATTCTGCTTTTGTATAGCCAATACGATCGATCGTACGGCGAACAATTTTCTGAATATCAACATAACCGGTAGTACGTACTTCGCCACTACAAACAGCCAAGCCAGTGGTTACAAGCGTTTCACAGGCAACTTTACTTTCCGGATCAAATCGTAAAAATTCATCCAGCAATGCATCTGATATCTGATCTGCTACTTTGTCGGGGTGTCCTTCCGACACACTTTCTGATGTGAATAAATATCCCATCTCTATTTCTTTAAGAGGTTTAAAATTAATAAGAAGATTGAGGAAGTTTTATGGAATGCTTACGGAAATATTTTTTAGCATTTTTTCCCGTGGTTGCAAGCAATCAAATTTTCCACTCAATATGATGGCAAAGGTATATTTTTTTAGAATAACTTTTTAAAAACTGTATGATTTCTTATAATATGATAAAGCTGGTATATAACCTAAAAACATGCATTTTATCTCACGAAATAAAGTTGACTCAATATTTCATTCAGTACCTTAGCGACTTGGTAAATCTTGTTCATATGAAATAACCATGATTGGAATAAACTTAGCGAAGCGATCTCACGAACACCTTTATAAATAAGCAAGTTGTGAGTAATCACCAACTGAAGATGATATTATGATCAATCTGGCGAAACTTTAGTTCACGAATACCTTTAAAATTCAACACGGAATGAGTAATTCCATATGACCCGTAAAAAATAAATAATACCATATGAAAAAATTCATTGCTGTTGTGTCGATACTTTTGGCAACTTTTTTGTGCAAAGCACAGTCTCCTGCATCCTACGTGAATCCGTTTATAGGCACCAACGAAATGGGACATACATATCCCGGCGCTACAGTTCCCTTTGGCCTGGTGCAGTTAAGTCCTGAAACAGATACCATACAGTATTCCAACGGCCAGGGATATATTAAAGATGTATACCGCTATTGCGCAGGGTATCAATATTCCGATAAAACCATCGTCGGTTTCAGTCACACTCATTTTTCAGGAACCGGCCACAGCGACCTGGGAGATTTCCTGGTAATACCGACAACCGGAAATGTGCAGCTGAATCCCGGAACCGCGGATAATCCTGAATCAGGTTACCGTAGCCGCTTTTCGCACGATTCGGAAAAAGCTTCTGCCGGTTATTATTCTGTTGTGCTTAGCGATTACACCATTAAAGCAGAACTTACAACCACCGCGCGGGTTGGATTTCACAGGTACACATTCCCGGAAAACTCACAGGCAAATATAATCCTGGATATGGTTTCCGGAATTTATAATTATGACGGCAAAGTAATATGGAGTTCGATCAGGGTTGAAAACGATACACTGGTTACAGGTTACCGCCAAACCCAAGGCTGGGCACGTGAAAGGACTATGTATTTTGCCATGGTTTTCTCAAAACCCATTCGAAATTACGGTTGTCGTGATGAAGCAAAAGTGCCATACAACGACTTTTACAGGAAATTCAATACAACTGAGAATTTCCCCGAAATGTCGGGACGTAAACTGAAAACATATTTCAGTTTCGATACAAAAGCAGGGGAACAAATTCTGGTAAAATTTGCCCTTTCATCAGTAAGTACCAAAGGCGCTGTTAAAAACCTGGAAAGTGAAATTCCAA
>JBBQGD010000144.1:0-8410 GCA_038322655.1 Bacteroidales bacterium
AATCATCAGCACCAGGTTGAGCAGACCAAGCAAGGCTCCCATCGCCAGGAATCCATAACTGGCGGTAATGATGGCCACATGAACTACTAACCAGTAAGATTTCAGTACCGGAACCAGGTTGGTGATTTCAGGGTTCATCCATCTCATTCCTGCAACAAAAAGGATGATCGATGTTAACAGGGCTGTAACAGCCAGGGTTATCGGCGAACGGCGCACAAAAATGAATCCTGAAAGTATGGTGGCCCACCCGATGTAAATCATGGTTTCGTAGCCATTGCTCCATGGGGCATGTTCGGCAATATACCAGCGAATTCCTAATCCAACGGTGTAAAGCAGAAAAGCAATAAATACCAGCAATGTTCCGGCATTTATATATTTCGCGTAACTGGTACCGGGCTTAAAAATGAGCATGAAATGAAACACCAGCAAAACGAATCCAAGGAAAGCGAATATTTTGGCTAATTTTCCGAAGATATTAAACTTGTTATAAAAAATTTCAAGGCTGATTTTTGTTGACGAAGGAATAATATCGGCGCCATAAGTGGTTTGGTATTTTTTGATATTCCCAAGGTATTGATCGGCTTTAGTCCAATTTCCTGAAATCACGGCATTGTTGTATTCTTCGTAATACAAATTCAGGATACCGCCTGCAAAATCAGCTTCGGTTTTGCCCATGGTTGGCGGAAGTGTGGTATGTGTTACCCAGGTTTTAAGCAGGTCGTTCGGAACCGGGAAAATCTTCAGCAAATCGCCGTTAAATATCTGATAGCAAATGTTTACGCGCTCATCAACATTAATAATTTCCTTGTCGAATTTATTCCTCGTTGTTTGCTTTTTGTTATACGACTGCTGAACCAGATCATTCAGACGATAGTTTCCGGCCTGATCAAAAGCTTGGTTAAATGAAATAAAATCTCCGGAAATTCCCAGTGTTTTCTTTAGTTCAGAATTGGCAACCTTCACTAAAGGAACATTTTTCCATTTATCCGGATTGGCGCTCATTTCAATGAAAACTTCGACTGCGGAAAGTCCTTCCCATTTGTCTTTCCTGGTAATTTTACGCAAAAGGTCTGAGGCAAGTGTATTAACAGGTTCAATCCGTCCTTCATGATCCTGAACCAGCAATCTGCCAAACGAACTGATGTGCTTGTTTTTTGTTATATCGGCTCCCAATGCTGAATTTACCGTGCAACTCATTAGCGAGATGAATGCAAATAACAAAAGTGTTTTGCCGGTTGTGCGCATTTTCTGAAGTTTCGCACTCTGGCGAACAATTGTCTGAAAGCGGCTTGCAGGGCTAAAAATGGTGAAAACCATGCCAAGTGCCATCAAAAAGTATCCGAGGTAAGAAATCAATGTTCCCCAATAATCCTGGTTGACTGCCAGAATCGTCCCTTTTTCATCCTGATCAAAAGAGGATTGGAAGAAGCGATAGCCATTGTATTTCAGTATGTTGTTCATAAATATGCGGAATGGTTTTTCTACAGAAGATGCAGGATCTTTTAAAGTGATTTCGCTGGCATACGACGAGGGGCTGTTTGAGCCCGGATACCGTTCGAGTTGAAAATCGCGAAGAAAAATACTGAAGGGCAATTCGCGGACAACCGAACCGTAAGAAAGGCTGACATTGATGCCATTAATTGTGCAGTTGGCAGGTGCATACACGTTTCCGTCTCTTCCAAATACATTGAGCCGTTTGGTTTCATTTCCTGAAGTGATTATTGCTGTAAAAGCATCCACTCCATCCTGTCCGGTTTTATCAGGAATTTGAACCAAAGAACGAAATCCGTTTGCATCGGGAACAAGCGTTTCAGATGCATTCGAAACAAATACTTCATTTTCAACAGTCAGCTTTTTACCTCCGATAGCTACTGTTTCTTTGTAATGATTATTCGTATTTGGTGTGAATTTAACCTTCGTATTTTTTTTTACTTCTGAGCCGTTTGCACTGGCATTTAAGCTGATATAGGCTGCTTCGGAAACAATCTGATTATTCGATTCACCTTCGCGAATGTGCATGCTCCCTTCGAACCCAAAATATCGGGTAACACCTGCTCCGATAATGATTACGATAAAAGCCAGATGGAACAACAGGATGGCCCATTTCTTCCGGTTAACCAATTTGTATTGAAATACACTTCCTGCAAGATTAACAACTCCGACAAAAAGCAGCAATTCGAACCACCATGATTGATAGATAAGCGCCTGTGCCGTAGCCGTTCCGTAATCATTCTCGATAAATGTTGCATAGCCAATCGACATGGCAAACATCATCAGTAGCAAAACGGTAAAAAGCATGGAGAATAGAAATGAAACTATTTTTTGCATGATTAATATTCTTAATGGAAACTTTAAAATAAAAAGACAAGGATTTGGGTATCCGGCAAGGCTGATGATGGTATTGGAATTAAAAAAAACTCCCTTGTTTTAATAGAAAAACAAAGGAAATTTTTGGATTTTTAAACTAACCAACGTTTACTTGGTTGTTGGATCGTCATGTGCAATTTTAGCAGAGTACTCTTTGAAATTGAATCCTTTGTAGTTAGGACTTTCTTCATTGTGGCATTTTTTACACACTTTTTCAGTAGGAAGAATCATCCCTTTTGACATTGCCAGGGTTTGATCTTTCATTATTGTTGCAGTTTTGTAAAGGCTGCCTGGTCCGTGACATGATTCGCATGAAACGCCTTCAGCTACTGTAATTGATGCAATTAAACCCTGGTCAACACTTGCAGCAGTTGAATGGCATTTTAAACATTTTGGATTTGTAGCTTCGGCGCCTTTAAGTGAGGCCATTGCCTTGGCATGGGGACTTGCTAACCATTTGTTGTATTGTTCACCTTTGTCGGCCTTGTTATGGCACATTTTACACTTGGCTGCTCCGATATACTTTGCATCCTGGGCATTTACAACTGAGATGGAAAATATAACCATCCCAATTAAAAAGATTAATTTTTTAAGATTCATGGTAATTGCGTTTTTAAGTTTATAAAATATTTTGCTTTTATCAACGTATATTAATTTATCGGTCAATTTTGAATTCCAAAGTACGTTATATAAGAACAAAAATGCATTAATATTTTTTAATAGGCAATAACAATGCCATTCAATTCTGGTTTCTGGTTGTCAATGTTTGTTAATAAAGTTGTGAATGGCAGGATGAACAGAGTTCAGTACGCCAGGCCTCATCAATATCAACAGGATGTTTGAATTCAAGCGGTTTAAATGAATTTGAATATTGCATACTATCCGGATTACTCTGAGCCTGTATTTCATGGCACAAATTACAATCTTTTGAAATTACTTTACCTGCCGGGGTTGCATGCCTATCATTGTGGCATCTGAAACAACCATCATACTCCATGTGCCCGATATTATTCGGATATTTTCTCCAATCAGCTTTCATAAAGGGGAAAATATTGTTGGCATATCCGTTTTGTATTTCAGCAATTGAATTATTAATATCCGCTTTTCTGCTTGTCAGCAATTCAGGATAGCTTGCTTTGTAAAATTCGTTCACCTGATCTTTGATAGCAACAAATGCACTATCCTTTGTTCCGTATATTTTATACAATGCGGTCATTGAAATCTGCTTAATACCTGGCAGCGTTTTCGATATTTTTCCGGCGCTAATTGATTTGTCGATAAAATTCTGCGGAACATTGTAGTTATGTGAAGGCCGGTTATGGCAATCAAGGCAATCCATCACCCGGGTTTCCAAAGAATCAAGCTTTTGCTGACTTAATAAGTTTTCACTGTCGGTAAATATTTCGCTTACCCCGGTTTTCGTATTGGTATATTTAACCCACGGAATTACCTGACGATTGGCTGAAGTGGTTTTGTATTCAATTTTTACGTCGGCGCTTATATGTTGGTGAATTCCTTTTTCCAATCCTGCAGAAGTCATTTTTGAACTTGTTTTCATCTGTAAATGAATAACATGTTCAGTATTTGAATCATTTGCCAGATAAGATTCGAGATTTTTCATTTTCCGGTCATAGAATTTTGCAGGCCAGTGGCATCGTTCGCAAGTTTCCTGAGCCGGACGAAGATTTGCGATAGGTGTTGGGATAGGTGTTGGAAATTTATGTGCCAATACCGAATAAACCTGATACAATCCAGACATTTTACTTTTCACATACCAGCTGGCACCTGAGCCAACATGACATTCAACACAGGCGACACGTTCATGCGATGAACCATGGTAAGTGGTATATTCCGGCTCCATAACCTTGTGGCATAATTTCCCGCAGAATTCAACCGATTCGGTGTAATGAAAAGCTTCATAACTTCCGATGGATGAAATTACAAGCAGGAATACTGTGCCAAAAATAAAAATGATGGAAGCATTCCGGGTTGCTTCGTTGTTGAAATTAATGATTGGCCAGTTTTTAACTTCACCGGCTTCATCGGCCCTTCTTGCACTGGCTCTGTTTATTCTCATCCCAATAGGGATAAGAATTAATCCTGCTATCATGAATGCCGGTAGTACGATGTAGATAAACAATCCGATGTACGAACCACCGAAACTGAAAAATGTATTTAAGATTAACAATGATAATATCGTCGCCAGGTTAAAAATAGCCAAAACTGCCCCGGTAATTGATATCCAGTTTTTAATCGATGATGGTAGTTTCATGTTAAATTATTTTAGTGAAAAAGCAACGAATAGATGATAAAAATAACTTGAACAAGTCCTGTAAACAGGAAAATAAATCCAAATATTTTAACTAATCTCATTTGTTGTTTCGAAAATTCCTTCTTTTCCACAACACCTTCCAGCTTTCCTGATTTTTCAAGTTCTTCAAATTCACGTGGACGGTCTTCTTTATATTCATCAATCTGCACATTTCCGGTGAAAATTACGGTATCCATTGGGAATGCTTCTGGGCGAAGATGGGTATTAAAGAAATGGATCGTAAAAATAAACCCAACAGCCAACAATGCTTCATCACTATGTATGATTTGGGCAACATTAATCAACCAACCCGGGAACAGACGTGTGAAGAAGACCGGGAACCAAAGGACCAGCCCTGTTGATCCTATAACAACAACTCCCCAGAAAACAGCCATGTAGTCAAATTTTTCCCAGTAAGTCCATTTCCCATACGATGGTCGTGGGCCTCTTCCGGTAAACCATTTCATCGAAGCCCAAAAGTCTTTCAGATCCTGACCGTTAAACATGAGTGAGTTTTTCCCGAAAATGAATTCCTTCATGCTGAGTCCTTTTTCTTTCTTCAGTTTAAACAATGAATAGACATGGTACGAGAAATATCCAAAAGTGACAACGGCTGCGACCCGATGAATAATTCCGGCATTATAAGCGCCTCCAATCAATTTCACAAAGAATTTTGCCCAATCCATAAAGGCAAACTTCAGTATCATGCCGGTAAACGCAAGTGTTAAGAAACTGACAATTACAAAAAGATGGGTAATACTTTGACTTTTGGTGAATCGCCTTACATAAACCTTTTCACTATTTTCCTTTGCATGTAATTTTTTCTTACGCATTGCATGGATCGAACGAGGCAACCACAAAAGAGTGTGCAGACCGAAGAAGGCAAAAACACTTACCAGTAATCCCGTCATTGCCCAGAATGTATAGTAAAGCCAAGGAAATTTAGCTTTATTATTATGGGTAGCATGAGTCAGGTACCCGGTAAATTTTTTACTTGCATCAGCATGGCATTTTTGACAGGTTGCAACAATATTTTCGGGCCCAACCGATGATTTTGGATTTTGAAGCTTATAAATGGCATGTGCTCCGTGGCAATCAGAACATCTTGCTGCCTGCATATAACCCAACTGATAAACTTTTCCGTGATATGTTTCAAGGTAAGTTTTGGCCAGTTCGCCATGGCACTTGCCACATTGCAAGGTAATTTCCGACATAAATTTATCCTGATGAACTTCAGTTATCGAATGTGCGCTATGGCACGTACCACATGTCGGATATTTTAATTTATCGTTGGTGTCCTGATAGGCGTGATCACCTGCAATATATTCATTATAAATACCTTTGTGGCAATTACCGCAGGTAGCGGCAATATTCTTTGGATTTACAGATGATCGCGGATCAGCTTCTCTTAAATTGAAATGGGTGGTATGGCAATCTGTACAAACAGCAACAGAAAGTAATCCTTTTTCTGAAAGGCCTCTGCCATGCACACTTGATGAATAATCGTGAAATGCATCAATTTCACCGAGGTTTGTGCCCTCAACAGCCTTTCCTCCTTTTCGGTGGCATTCGCCGCAAAGTTTGGGAATTGATGACCTGAAAACCGGGGAACTTTCATCAGTTTTGGGTTTTACCAAATGTGTTCCATGACAATCGGTACAATAAGGTGCATTTTCTTTTTTACTGAAATAGGCCTGTCCGTGTCCACTCGAAAAATAAATATCGGATTCTTTGGCATGACAATTGGAACAATCGACCTTGCCTGCTGTCGTGCAAGGCCTTGCCATATTGGCTGTTACATCCGAATGGCATTTTACACAAGTAATGGATTTATGAGAAGATGCTGCAATTTCTGAAACATCGACTTTTAAGGAAATCTCCTTGTTATTTACTACTTTGTGTGTCTCTCCCTTTTCATGGCATTTTAAACATGTATTATCCGAAATGGTGGCAATCAGGTTTTTTAATTCAACCTTGTGTGGCGGATGACATGCGGTACATGCCGGAATAGCACCGGGTTTTGACTCCCACAACTCCTTGTTAATTATTTTTACATGCACATCTTCAATCCTTGCATGGCATTTCATGCATGTGGCTGCAATGTTCTTCGGGGAAATAGTTGAACTTATATTTGTATGCGGCAAAATGAGATGATTTCCATGACAATCGTTACAGGTAGCTGAAACAATCAGTCCTTTTTTGAATAATCCCACTCCATGAATCCCTTCGCTGTAATTTTCAAGAATATTGTGCTCAGCAATATTGTATGCCCTGGCTACCGGAGCGCCTTCCCTGTGGCAGTTTCCGCATAACACCGGGATATTCATTTTATAAGTCTTTGATTCCGGCTGATCTGATTTTAAAATATTGTGAGTACCATGACATTCCTTACAATTGGGGGCGTACTTTTCGTTCGCAAGAAAAGCTTTGCCATGAATTCCACGGAAAAATTTGTCCCTGGCATCTGCATGACATGTTCCGCAATCAACTGGCTTTAAGGTTTCGGGATGGGGGAAATCAGCTACAGCAGCCTCGGTATGGCAGGCTGCACAAGCGATATCTTTATGAACTGACTTAGACAGGGCATTTTCGGGAACATATCGGGAAAGTTTTTTACCCGGTTTTTCCGATGTCAAACCCGGATCGTTGTGACACGAAAAGCAATCATCGTTCGTTTGAGCCGATAAATTAGCTATTCCGAAAAGCAACATCATAACTAACAAAACGACGGAACTGAAAAACCTGTTAAGTATAAAAGACTTAAAATATCCTGCCATAATTTTCCCTGTTAGAATAAGCCTGTTGTATCTTACTGAAATTCATTCATTAATGAATATGATGCCATCCTGAAATGATGCTTTTAAAATTTTCAAGTGGTGATTTCCCAATTGAAGCAATATACATATGAATCATTAAAAAAATTGAAATGAAGAAACCCATGGCTGAATGAAATACTGCTGTTACGAAAACTCCACTGAAAGAATAAACCTTATCAATTATTATTTCAGGAAATAAAAGTGCAATCCCTGTAATAATTACAACCGGAACGGCCATATACATTACAAAAATATAGGAATATTTCTGCAACGGATTAAATTTCCTCTTTTCAGAAAGTGGATACGGCGCCTTCATTCCATGAAACATTCCCCAGGCATAATAATAAGCCTGCCTTATCGGACGTTTCCAAAAACCTGTGATTTTTATAAGGTAAAACTTTCCATTACCGGTCACTAAATTTCCGATGAAAAAAAGAAAATAATTCAAGGTTACAATAACACCTGCAATATTATGAAGATTAACTGCCAGGTTAAACCCGATAATCCATGCTTTAGGGCTTGATTGCATCGAAATACCGGTGATGATTAATGTGATAATTCCCAAGGCATTTATCCCGTGCCAGAATCTTAACCATACCGGATAAAAATATATTTTTTCAGTTGCTGCCATTATAAATTACTTTTTTAGAATTCTGAAAATGCTATGTATAATAACACCAGCTAATGTTGCTATGAAAATTATGATGCTTAATAATTTAAGAATTGGACTTTGATGTGAACCAATTGTGTAAGACGAGCTAGATAAAACAGTGCTAAATATGCCATTTTCAGACCTTTTCTGAAGGTTCTCGTATTTGTATAACGAAGCTTTAAGCCTGGAATTTGCAGAATGACATTCGGCACATTTTTTTACAGCATGTTCCTTACTCAGAATATTGTGAGAGACCATCAAACT
>JBBQGD010000145.1:0-8295 GCA_038322655.1 Bacteroidales bacterium
CGTGAATGCCAGGATTATAATATCCGCATTATTGGCCTTTCATACGAATCACTCGAACCAGGTTCCTACATGCATGATCTGATTGATAAAACTTATCAGATCCCTTATCCATCAGCTGGTACCGACACTTTGCTTGCACGATTGATGTACATTAATGAGCGCGAGAAAATTGACCTGATCATCCCGAATTTTGACTCGGAACTTTTTAATTTCATCAAATTAAGAGATAAACTGGCCCAATCAGGCATTCACACGTTCCTTCCTGATCTGGATCAGTTTGAAGCCCGCGATAAAATAAAATTATTTGAGTTCGGAAAGAAACATGGCCTTGTAGTGCCTGAGGATAAAATTATTCATGAAACTAAAGACCTGGAAGAAATAGCCAAAAAGCTGGGGTACCCTTTGGTAATGAAAGGCAAATTTTATGATGCCATTATAGTAAATACACTCGAACAGGCGCAAAAGGCTTTTTACAAGATCCAGGCAAAATGGGGGTTGCCGATAATTGTTCAGGAATTTATTAACGGTACTGAAATAAATGTTGCCGCATTAGGCGATGGCGAAGGGAATACCATAAGTGTGATCCCGATGCGAAAACTCTACATTACCGATAAAGGCAAAGCCTGGTCGGGTATTACGATAGATGAATCATCATATATTGAACTAGCCCGCAAATTCATAAAGGTAACAAAGTGGCGGGGTGGATGTGAACTGGAAATTATGCAGTCGGATGACGGGAAATCATATATTATGGAAGTGAACCCCCGGTTTCCGGCCTGGATATATCTCACAGCAGCAGCAGGACAAAACCAGCCGGCAACGATGGTAAAAATGGCAATGGGGCTAAAAGTTGAACCCTTTACCGAATATGAAATAGGTAAAATATTTATACGGTATGCCTGGGATTTAATTACAGATGTAAGCGAATTTCAAAAAATTTCGGGGACAGGTGAGTTGTAATGTCACAGGAATTTTAATAGTGAAAATCAATTTTGAGGAAACTAACAAAACTTAATTAAAAACTCTCATGGAAAAACTAAGGTATGAAAGACCGATTATTCAGAAAATGAGTACAGGGCTTATGAATAAATTCGGTACCCGGACAGAAAATATTCCAGTTACTCACATTGAAAGCATACCGGTAAAAAACCTGATCAATGATTATGGTTCCCCGCTGTTTGTACTTTCGGAGAAACAAATAAGACGCAACTTTCAGAATGCTACCCGGATTTTTAAAACCAGGTATCCAAAAGTTCAGTTTGCCTGGTCGTACAAAACCAATTATATGGATGCCGTTTGCCGGATTTTTCACCAGGAAGGTTCGTGGGCAGAGGTGGTTTCTGGATTTGAATATGAGAAAGCGCTGAATAACGGAGTGCCGGGAAACAAAATCATTTTCAACGGGCCGGATAAGTCCGATGAACAACTTGTAACGGCCGCACGCAATAATTCACTGATCCATATCGATCATTTCGACGAACTCTATTCGTTAATCAGGCTTAGTGAAGCGAACAACCTGAAACCACGCGTTGCCATTCGTGTGAATATGGACACCGGCATTTACCCCAAATGGGACAGGTTCGGGTTTAATTTCGAAAACGGGCAGGCATGGACAGCTATTACACGTGTCATCAATTCCGAAAATCTTGACCTGGTCGGGCTTCATTGCCACATAGGCACATTCATGTTCGCCCCGTCGGCTTACGCTACTGCAGCTACGAAAATGTGCGAGCTGATGTGGAGCATAAAAGAAAAGTTCAATAAAGTTCTTCAATACATTGATCTTGGCGGTGGTTTTCCTTCATCTAATACGTTGAAAGGTGCTTATTTGCCAGGATCTGATACTATCCCTTCTATCGATCAGTTTGCCGATGCCATAACCGATGTAATTCTCGGATACGGGTTTAAGCAGGAAGACCTGCCTTTACTCATTCTCGAATCAGGTCGTGCACTTATTGATGATGCCGGATTCCTGCTGGGAACTGTTCTGGCAACTAAGCGGCTTTCGGACGGACGAAGAGCGACCGTACTCGATTTTGGTATCAATACACTGTTTACAGCATTTTGGTACGACCACCAGATTAGTACAACGCAGTCTTATGGACAACACACGGAAGAAATGGTTTTATATGGGCCACTTTGTATGAATATTGACGTTATAAGGGAAAGCATTACTTTGCCACTGCTTGAAAAGGGAAATCATGTGGTAGTGCATAAAGTAGGCGCTTATAATATGACGCAATGGATGCAATTCATTACTTTGCGGCCCAATATTGTTCTTATAGATAATGAAAACAAAACACATGTGATCCGCAAGGCTGAAACACTTTCAACTATGCTTTCGAATGAACAGATTCCGGAGCATTTGAGATAATTCCACATAAAATAGCAATTAACTCCTGGTTTGTCGCTTAGCAATAAGTATTATTAGAAAATAAGTTTAAGAGTGATCGCAAGAGTTAGTGTACAATATTGTTCTAAACAACTGAAATAAGAATTGTCTATATGGAAATTGATGATAAAATAATAGCGGAAACAATAAGATGTGAAAAGAATTTTAAATGCTTAAGTGGTAATTTGCATGTTTATTGTCAGGTTGAAAATTGTATTAATAATGAAGTTCATTTTATTAAATGCACAAATAGGCTAAATTGCAGTTACAAAATGTCTTTTGGTGATTTATTTATTTGTACTTGTCCAACCAGAAAGGAAATCTTCAATAAGTATCGCCAATGAAGTAAAACAAATAGTGATCTGATTCTGTCACTGTCATTCAGGCAGGGACATCAAATTGCTTATAATTTATAATTTATAATTCATATCTCAAAACCTCTGTCTTTAACACTCCCAATATGCTGCTCACCCGCCAATATCTGAATACTTTCCGAAATACTATTTTGCCTGCCACGCTGAACAGCTATTCTGCTATTTTCTTTTTCAATAATAAGATATTAGCTTCAGTTATTTTATTGGTTACATTTTTCAATTTTTTTGCCGGGCTTAGCGGATTAATCGCAGTGTTGGTAACAGTGTTACTTGCCAATTCAATGGGAATGGATAAAATCCAGCTTAAAAACGGGATTTATAGTTTCAATGCATTGTTAACAGGCTTAGGGATGGGGACATTCTTTGATCCCGGCTATGTTTTTTTTAGTTTATTGTTGTTAGCCGCGTTGTTAACGCTTCTTCTTTCAGTTACATTAAGCGGCTGGCTCGGGAAAAACGGTTTACCTTTCCTGAGTATACCCTTTGTACTTGCATTCTGGTTTATTGTTTTGCCTTCGTCGCAATTCGAAAACCTTGGATTAACACAACGCAACATATTCTGGATTAATGAAGTTTATGCCATAGGTGGAAATTCGATGCTTTCGTTCTTTCAAACCATTGATACCCTGCCGATACACAAAATGCTTGATATTTACCTGCGATCGATGAGCTCGATATTTTTTCAGAGCAACCTGGTTGCAGGGATTGTAATATCAGTAGTTCTGCTAATAAGTTCGAGGATTGCATTTTCCTTGTCTGTTCTCGGGTTTCTCTCGGCATACTTGTTTGCACAATTCTCGGGCTCCGAAGCAGCAAGTATCACATATTATAATATTGGCGCCAACTATATAATGGTAGCTATTGCTATTGGAGGATTTTTTATAATCCCTTCGGGCTATTCGTATTTGTGGAGTGTTTTGTTGGTACCGCTCACATCGCTTGTGTTGCTTTTTATGAGCAAATTATTCGGATTTATTCAATTACCGGTTTTTTCACTTCCTTTTTCCTTTGTGGTAATTCTATTTGTTTATTTTCTCAGATTACGGATGAATCCTTCAAAATTAAAACTTACGCCCATTCAATATTACTCGCCCGAAATAAATCTTTACACTTTTGACAATAACAAAGCCAGGCAATCGCATTTTCTGTATTTCCCCTTCTACCTGCCTTTCTGGGGCGAATGGACCGTAACCCAGGGACATGATGGAAGTTACACACACAAAGGCGATTGGGGGAAAGCTTTTGATTTTATGATTAAGGATGACAAATTGAAAACCTATACTTCGAAAGGATTGCTTTGTGAGAACTACTATTGTTACAACAAACCTGTTTTGGCTCCTGCCGATGGAATAGTAGAGGAAATTATTGACAATGTTGCCGACAATGAAATTGGCAAAGTAAACACAGTAAACAATTGGGGGAATACGGTTATAATCCGCCATTTGCCTGGTTTGTACTCCCAGTTGTCGCACCTGAAAAGCGGATCATTTAAGGTCGCGAAAGGTGAATTTGTCAGACGTGGTGATTTGCTTGCTACTTGTGGCAACTCAGGCCGTTCACCTGAACCTCACCTTCATTTCCAGGTACAGACAACTCCCCAACTGGGTGCAAAAACCATTTATTATCCTGTTGCTTACTATCACCTGAACGGGAACACAGAAAAGGTACTTCAGCAGTTTTCAGTGCCTTCCGAAGGAGCAATAGTTTCAGGTACAACAGTTAATTCAATGCTTAAAACTGCATTCGATATTATGCCGGGCTCAAGTCTTTCATATATGTATACCGATGTAAATGGTCTGAATATTACTGAAAAGTGGGAAACATATACCGATGCGTATAACAATAAGTATTTATATTGTAAAGAAAATGAATCGCTTGCTTATTATGTAAACGATGGCTCGATGTTTTATTTTACAGCTTTTTACGGAGATAAGAAGTCGTTGCTTTACTATTTTTACCTCTCGGCCTACAAAGTATTTTTAGTAGACCCAGGTGCTGTTTCCATTAAAGATGCTATGCCACTTAACACCATCAGGAACAAAAAACTACGTATCTGGCTGCACGATTTTGCAGCGCCTTTTTATACTTACATCAGGTCTGAATATAGTATTAAAGTATCAGCAGCAGATACTATTTTCGATCCACCTTTGATTACCCTGAATTCAGGAATTGATGTCACAATCTGGGGTAAAACCCGCCACGAAAGTAAAAGCACAATTACTGTTCAGGATAATTGTATCAAAGAATTCAATTTTGTATCCACTAAAACCAAAATAAAAGCGATATGTATAAATTCTTAATAATCATTTTGCTTTTATTTCCTGTAGTACTAAAAGCGCAAGATTCATTATCTTTTAATTCAGCCGATAGCATCACATACAGCTGTTATCTGACTGGTGATTGGGACCAACTGATTGAAACCGGTAAACAGGCTATTGCACAAAATATTGATTTCAAATGGCTGCGACAACGAATGGGATATGCATATTTTATCAAACAAGATTATTATGCTTCACAAAAACAATACGAAGCAGCCCTGGTTTTTGATAAAGATGACATTATTACATGCGAATATCTTTACTATTGCGGGTTAAATAACGGCAACGATGCTTACTCCCGATATCAAGCTGCTAAGCTGTCAGCTGAGCTTAAGAAAAAGCTTGGCATTCATGCTTTCAATCCTATTGCATCTGTTGATGTCGAATACAATTACAAGTACAATAACAACAATACTCGTTCCAATCCGGTTTATTACCGGGCAGGAATATACACGCAAGCTGGCTACAGGTTATCACTATATCAATCAATATCCGATTTCAAACAAACCATTGACTCAGTCCTGATTAAGCAGCCTGATTATTTCGCATTGATTAACTGGTCGGTAACTTCACATTCATCACTTTCCTTGGCTTATCACCATCTAAATACTAGCCTGGATGGTTATAAATATCCAGGCAACCTTGTATTTGGTTTACTTTCGACCCGGTTTAACCGATTTACTTTAGGCCTGAACGGATCATTTTTCAGGTACAATTTAGGCGATTTTAAGCAAGTAGGACTCCAAGGCGGCGTCACCATGCCAGGGAAATCCGGCCTTTATTTTATTTCTTATCTTAGTGGATTGATTGAAACAGAAACCAACAGGTTAATATTCTCTCAGTATGCCGGGGTACGGATTTTTAAAACACTATGGGCTGAAGGAAATGTTACAACAGGTAATATTCAGAATTATCATGATCATAACGCACTCTATATCTATAATTCAATTGACCCTACTCTTTTCAGAACCGGATTATCGCTTTACTGGTATACTGGGAAACATCTGACTTTATACGGCAATTACCTGTATGATACAAAACAGGTAGAGCAAACCAATAAGCAATATATACAACAATCATTTTCAGGAGGACTACTATGGAAACTTTAAGAAGAATTTCGGTTACAACATTGTTGACCATCATGTTTGGTTGCATTATGGCACAGAATACCGCTACCACTCAGGCAACATTTGTTAAAAGTTTTGAGGCGGAGAAATCCGGTAATTATATTGAGGCAATCAATACAATGAAAGCGGTTTACAAAGCTGATAGTTATATCATCAATATTCGCCTTGGATGGCTCTATTACCTGGCAAAGCAAAATGCTGAATCTATTAAATATTACGAAAAATCTATAGCATTGAAACCATATGCGATCGAGGCTCGTTTTGGTTGTGTAAAACCGCTTAGCGCTATCGAAAGCTGGGATAAGGTGAAAGCTAATTATGTGGAAATCCTTAAAATAGATCCACAGAATACACTTGCCAATTATTGGTTAGGAGTAATTTACTATAACCGGAAAGACTTTGTCAGCGCAACAAAACTCTTCGAAAAAGTAGTAAACCTGTATCCGCTTGACTATGATTCAGTTATAATGTTAGCTTGGTCGAAACTTAACATAGGAAAGTCAACTGATGCAAAGGTGTTGTTTAATCATGCTCTTATTCTTCGACCCAATGATAGTTCAGCGCTTGAGGGATTGAAATTGATAAAGTAAGAGCTAAGCATAACTTACTGGTAAAACTAAATTTAAATTAGCAGTCGGCACGCTTCATTGAATTCAGAAGAAGATTTTATTTTAACTGTTTAAAAAACAACTAAATAAGATATTTTCAGCATAAAGTCATTGCGTGACTGTGTATTCCATAGTTCTCTGGAATACTGTCCGAATTCATTTGCTCCGTTTTCCTGCAGGTCCGAGCGGCCCTGCGACCAAACCAGGTAGAGTGAAGATCCGGTTTTATATTCCCAACGAAACACCATATTCGACCGGAACTGCAGGTAATGGAAATCGGGTTTGTAAAATCCGTAATCGGTTTCTCCGTCCGAATTCTCATCTATAAAATAAGCGTTCCAGGATTCATTATACGAAATTTCGGTGCTGTTGAACTGGTGATACCTTTCGGGAAATTCATCAGCTCTTGAGTCAGTAATGCGTTTATAGTCAGTATATTCTCCGGCAAAAATATACGGCTGGGCATAATACTGAATAGAAAGTCTCGGCGTTAAACTTATATTCACACGCATTGAAAGGTCGTACACTTTCCTGTCGAGGCTTGCCATTATATATCGGGGTTCGTTATTCATGGATGTATTATCCACAAATTGTATCTGGTTTAAACCGGAAGTATACTGTGGTATGAGTGAAAAATACAATGTATTTGTAGGTTTATAAGTAATTGCTAATGAGTACTTATGGCTGTTGCTAAAGTCCTGTTGGCCGAAAAATTGGGAAGTGCTTAAACGAAAAATTAATTTTTTACGGCTATCAGTTTCCGTATAAATATTGAAGCTTAAAACCGGCGGAAGTAGCAAGGCCGGCCCTCCCCAAAGTTCACCCCTTGATAATGTTGTTCCGGCATAATTTATGCCGGCACCTGCTGTATAATAATTTTTAAACTGCCCGTTCAGGTTAAAATCTAAACCTTTGTTTGTATTCTCCCAGCCAAAATCCCATGTTATATATTCTGTAAAATTTGCAGAAGCCCATCTGAAAACACCAAATGGCTTGAATTTACGGTAACCCAGCCAGAACAACTGTTGTATTTCATCAGCTTGTTTCAGAAAACCAACATCATTAAATTCCAGCCCCGGCGAACGAAATGTGAAGTAGCTCATATACTGCCAGTTTCCGGTGCCGGCTTTTCCGGTTTCGAGAGTTCCTCCATATCCGTTTAATTGAGTTCGTGTAGGATCGTAAGTAACATATGTATTATCAGGACGCTGATAGTATCTGACTGCAGATGTTTGTATATTGTTTATAGCTTGCTCACTTCCAAAAACCGAAGAAAAAACTGCACGTCCTGATAGATAGTAAGTTTTGTTTTTCCAGAAATGAATAGCATTTAAACCTCCTGTATAAGATGCATCGGGTAAAAATTCAAGTTGCGACTCCTTAATAAACCTGTTTGTCGCTGTAAAAATTCCGCCGATAGAAGTAGTTCCTTTATTAAAATCCTGCGATGCCCTGGCGATCAGGTAATTGGTAAGA
>JBBQGD010000146.1:0-8145 GCA_038322655.1 Bacteroidales bacterium
AGGAGATTTAAATTTGAAAAATAGGGTTGTCATGTCGCCAATGACACGTTGCCGTGCTATCGGGAATGTGCCTAATGATCTGATGGCTGAATATTATAAACAACGTTCAGGTGCCGGGTTAATAATAACCGAAGGCACATCGCCTTCGCCCAACGGACTCGGATATGCCCGAATACCAGGTATTTACAGCAAGCAGCAGATTGAAGGATGGAAAAAAATAACTTCGGCTGTACACAACAATGGCGGAAAAATATTTGCCCAGTTTATGCATACCGGCAGGATAAGCCATCCGCTGAATATGCCTGAAGGATCGCAGGTGCTGGCTCCATCTGCGGTTAAAGCAGCCGGACAAATGTGGACCGACTCGCAGCAGATGCAGGATTTCCCCACTCCCAAAGCAATGACATCGGAGGATATGTTGAACACAAAAGCCGAATTTGTTGCCGCCGCAAAAAACGCTATAGAAGCTGGATTCGATGGTGTTGAGCTTCACGGAGCCAATGGCTATCTTCTCGAACAATTTCTTTCGCCAGTCAGCAATATTCGTTCGGACAATTATGGCGGAAGTATTGAAAACCGTAGCCGATTTGTACTCGAAGTGGTTGAAGCTGTAGCAGATACTATTGGAAAAGATAAAACAGGTATTCGTTTATCCCCTTACGGAGTTGCCAGCGATATGCCGCATTACCCCGAAATTGACGCTACCTACGCCTACTTATCGGAGCAACTCAATGAGATTGGCATTATATATATTCATCTTGTTGATCATGAGGCAATGGGTGCGCCGGCAGTGCCTTCGGTGCTTAAGGAAACGATAAGGAATAATTTCAAAAATACTGTTATCCTTTCCGGTGGATACGACAAGGAAAGAGCTGAAACCGATATTGAGAGCGGACTTGGTGACCTTGTGGCATTCGGAAGACCATTTATTAACAACCCCGATCTTGTTGCAAGATTTAAAAACAACCAGCCTTTATCAGCTGATCTTAAAATGGATTTGTTTTATTCAGCCGATGAAAAAGGATATACCGACTATCCCTTTCATAGCAACTGATCATCACTGGTAAAGATATCCTGAATTTAAAGACCCAAGTCTCAATTTTCAAGCCTCAAATATCAAGTACAGATTAGAATTCCAGATCAATGCAACTAAGCCCTTTTTAAAAGCTTAGTTGCATTTGTTTTTTCCTGGAATTCGGGGCTCAGAATTTACAATCGAAAATCATATTTTTTATAAAACAGGAATCGGTGAAACCTTCTATATCACCGATTGACCTGAATCATCAATTGGAATTAGTTAATAATTGAAAATGCAGGCTTTTCCCTATTTGAAAATTACTCGCATTTATTGTTTTTGGAAAGTTGGACAAAATAAGAACCAGTCAACTTTTGCATAGAAAACTGACGCTTTGTTGTAAAACCAAAATCTATTGTCTGCTCCAATTCCAATGTAAAGTACAGAAAACTAAAAAGTTGACAACAAAATTCCAAATCGGATGTTTATTTTTAGTGTTTAACAGGTTTGGGTTATATCCAAAATTAGAAGGTTAAATATTGTGAGTGAATATCTAACCATTCTTTCAGTATTTCACCTAAAAACCAGCAAAAAATACAAAATATAGATATTTACCGACTGTTTTGCCGAAATTTGCACTTCCTAAAGTAAATTCAATCAGAGTTTTAAATTTTTCAAAATGAGCAACACGCCTAAATCATTATTTGATAAAGTATGGGATGCCCATGTAGTTAAAAGTATACAGGATGGACCTGATGTATTTTTTATCGACAGGCATTTTATTCATGAAGTAACTAGTCCTGTAGCATTTTTAGGTCTGAAAAATAGGGGCATACCAGTTATGTTTCCTGAAAAAACATTTGCTACGGCCGATCATAATACACCTACAATAAACCAGCATTTACCGGTTCAGGATCCACTATCAGCCAATCAACTGAAAGCCCTGGAAGAAAACTCAGCCAAATACGGCATTTCGCACTGGGGATTAGGTAACCCGAAAAACGGAATTGTTCATGTGGTCGGTCCTGAAAATGGCATCACGCTTCCAGGAATGACAGTAGTTTGCGGTGATTCGCACACTTCAACACATGGCGCTTTTGGCGCTATTGCCTTTGGCATAGGCACTTCAGAAGTTGAGATGGTGCTTTCTGCCCAATGCATTATGCAGGCGAAAGCAAAAAAAATGCGTATCAATGTTAATGGTAAGTTAGGGAAAGGGATAACTCCAAAAGATGTTGCATTATTTATCATTTCGCAGATTACTGCCAGCGGAGCTACAGGATACTTTGTTGAATATGCAGGCGAAGTATTCTCAACTATGAGCATGGAAGGACGCATGACAGTCTGCAATATGTCGATTGAAATGGGTGCACGCGGTGGTATGATTGCCCCCGACGAAACCACTTTCAATTATTTGAAAGGAAAAGAGATGGCACCTAAAGGAGAAGCCTGGGATACGGCTTTGGAATATTGGGAAACACTCAAAACAGATCCCGGTGCTACATTTGACCTGGAATTGAACTATGAGGCCGCTGATATTGAACCACAAATTACGTATGGAACCAACCCGGGTTTAGGTACCGGCATCTCAAAAAATATTCCTTTTGCTGCTGCAATAAAGGATGGAGAAGCATCGTATAAAAAGTCCCTTGCTTATATGGGCTTTTCGGAAGGTGAAAAAATTATCGGCAAAAAAGTAGATTACGTTTTCCTGGGAAGTTGTACAAATGGACGTATCGAAGATTTTCGCGCCTTTGCTTCTATCGTAAAGGGACGTAAAAAAGCTGACAATATTACAGCCTGGCTTGTGCCCGGATCGCATGTAGTGGAACAACAGATTAAAGAGGAAGGCATACTTGAAATACTGACTGCAGCAGGTTTTCAGTTGCGGCAACCGGGTTGCTCAGCTTGCCTGGCTATGAACGATGATAAAGTACCCGCCGGTAAGTATGCAGTAAGTACAAGCAACAGGAATTTCGAAGGCCGCCAGGGCCCCGGCAGCAGAACATTGCTTGCAAGTCCGTATGTTGCGGCCGCAGCAGCTGTTACAGGTGTAGTAACTGATCCGAGAGAATATTTATAGAGGTGTCAGCAATAAGTATTAAATTTAAAAAAACGAACAAAAATGGCTTACGATAAATTCAACATAGTAAGAAGTACTGCAGTTCCTTTATCAATCGAAAATGTAGATACCGACCAGATTATTCCTGCCCGTTTTCTGAAAGCAACAGAGCGAAAAGGATTTGGCGACAACCTTTTCAGAGACTGGAGATATAATGCTGATGGTTCGCCTAAAGCAGATTTTGTATTAAATAAGACAAAATATTCGGGTAAAATCCTTGTTGGAGGCAAAAACTTTGGCAGTGGCAGCAGCCGCGAACATGCAGCATGGGCAATTTATGATTATGGATTCCGTTGCGTGGTATCGAGTTTTTTTGCTGACATCTTCAAAAATAACTCACTCAACATCGGAGTTCTTCCGGTAAAGGTAAATGCGGATTTTCTGGAAAAGATTTTTCAAACCATCGAAGCTAATCCTAAAACTGAATTAGAAATAAACTTACCTGACCAAACAATCACTATTATTGCAACAGGCGAAAAAGAATCCTTTGCAATTGATGGTTATAAAAAGCATAATATGCTGAACGGCTTCGATGATATCGACTATTTGCAGGCAATGAAAAACGAGATTCGATCATTCGCATCACACATGGTAGTTTAATCCCATCGGAACAATATATTAATAAATAAAGGATTACTATAATGCCTGGCAAATTACGTCATATCGAAATCATGGACACCACGCTGCGCGACGGCGAACAAACCAGCGGTGTATCGTTTTCAGCTTCCGAAAAACTGACTATTGCCCAGTTGTTGCTCACTGAAGTAAACGTTGACAGGATTGAAGTTGCATCGGCACGCGTTTCTGAAGGTGAATTTCAGGCCGTAAAAAAGATAATGGAATGGGCAACAAGCAAAGGCTTTGTTGATCGTATTGAAGTGCTCACTTTTGTAGATGGCAACACTTCAGTGAACTGGATGATTGAGACCGGTGCCAGGGTAATGAACCTGTTAACCAAAGGTTCACTAAACCATTTAACACATCAGCTCAAGAAAACACCCGAACAGCATTTCAGGGAAGTAGGCGAAGTAATAGCTCTGGCTGCAAAAAACAATATCGCCTGCAACATTTACCTCGAAGACTGGAGTAATGGAATGCGGCATTCGAGGGAATATGTGTTTCAATACCTCGATTTCCTTTCAACGCAACCAGTTAAAAGAATTTTATTGCCCGATACGCTAGGTATTTTGACTCCGCCCGAAACCTTTGAATATATCTCTTCAATAGTTCAGCGGTATCCAAAAATTCATTTCGATTTTCATGCGCACAACGATTACGACCTGAGTATAGCCAATATCATGGAAGCAGTAAAAGCAGGTGCAAAAGGGCTTCACCTTACCGTGAACGGAATGGGTGAAAGAGCCGGCAATGCGCCATTGGCAAGTGCTATTGCCGTGTTGAATGATTTTGTAAAAGATGTAAAAACTTCAGTAGTCGAAAAATCATTATACCCGGTAAGCAGGCTGGTCGAAACTTTCTCAGGTCTGCGAATCCCAATGAACAAACCGGTTGTGGGCGAAAATGTTTTTACCCAAACTGCCGGTATTCATGCTGATGGCGACAAAAAAAACAACCTCTACTTTAATGACCTGATGCCTGAGCGTTTTGGCCGTCAGCGCAAATACGCTTTGGGCAAAACAAGCGGGAAAGCCAATATCGAAAACAATTTACTTCAGTTAGGTATTGAACTGTCGGATGCCGATCTGAAAAAAGTAACCGCCCGGATTATTGAGCTGGGTGATAAAAAAGAAACGGTTTCACAATCCGATCTGCCTTATATCCTATCAGATGTGCTTGATGGTGGTACTTTTGAAGAAACAGTTTATATCGAAAATTATGTGCTCTCAAACTCAAAAGGATTGAGACCTTCAGCCACCGTACGAATTAATATCAAAGGTGAAACTTTTGAAGCACATGCCCAGGGCGATGGTCAATATGATGCTTTCATGAATACTTTAAAAAAGATATACAAAAAGAAATCAATCGAATTGCCGGCTTTAACAGATTATGTAGTTCATATTCCACCAGGTGGCCAGACCGATGCATTGTGCGAATCAATAATCACCTGGCGTACCGGTTTAAAGGAATTTAAAACGCATGGACTGGATAGCGACCAAACCGTGTCGGCAATTATTGCAACGGTAAAAATGCTCAATGGTATACAAATTTAATACGTACAAGTTTTAACAAGACCAAAACAAAACATGGCATCAAAAAACATTTTAATTGTTCCCGGTGATGGGATCGGTCAGGAAGTAACTGCAGTCGGCAAGAAAGTATTGGATAAAATCGCTGCAAAATTTAATCATACATTTACCTATGATGAAGCGTTAATTGGTCATGCAGCCATTGAAGCTACCGGTAATCCATTACCCGAGGAATCATTAACAAAAATGAAAAATTCCGATGCTGTTTTATTTGGCGCGGTAGGACATCCGAAATATGATAACGATCCTTCGGCAAAAGTCCGCCCGGAGCAAGGATTATTGAGAATGCGGAAGGAGTTGGGATTGTATGCCAATATTCGTCCAATCAAACTATTCGACGAACTACTGAGTGCGTCCAGCATCAAACCCGAAATATTAAAAGGGGCTGATATTTTGTTTTTCAGGGAACTCACCGGGGATCTGTATTTTGGTGAAAAGGGAAGAAAAAACAATGGTGATACTGCCTTTGATGTTGCCGAATACAGCCGCTACGAGGTAGAACGTATTGCCCATAAAGCATTTATTGCGGCACGCACACGCAGAAAAAAATTATGCTCTGTTGACAAAGCCAATGTGCTAGAAACAAGCCGATTATGGCGCGAAGTGATTCAAAAAGTTGCCTTGGAATACCCTGATGTGGAACTGGAACACCAGTTTGTGGATGCTACAGCCATGTTGCTGATTAAAGACCCGCGCCGCTTTGATGTAATAGTAACTGCAAATTTATTTGGGGATATTTTAACTGACGAAGCTTCGCAGATTGCAGGCTCAATGGGGATGCTGGCTTCAGCATCCATTGGCGACGGAACAGGTGTTTACGAACCTATTCATGGCTCGGCACACGATATTACCGGCAAAGGTATTGCCAACCCGTTGGCATCCATCCTTTCAGCGGCATTGTTACTCGATATATCCTTTAGCCTGAAAGCCGAAGCTGATGCAATAATTCAGGCAGTGGATGCCGTACTCAAAGCAGGTTACCGTACGCGTGACATTTCAGATAGTAATACTCCATCTGATAAAATTTTAGGTACCGATGCAATGGGGCAAGAAGTGTTGAAACAGTTGTAAGTTTGCTTTTGATAACGAACTTAGCAAATATTGAACATTGTAAAAGAGATTGCAAGTTTGAAAAGAGGATGCCTCATAACCGAGACATCCTCTTTTTATTTTATCAAATTCCTATAAATACAGAAATTGAGCCTTGAACTGGTGGTGAATACAACAATAACCTTGACTTGTAGCTAAAATATTCTTACTATTCCCTCGTTTATATGTAATTTTATATACCTAAAGTCATACTCAAGTAGTTTCTGACTGCTAATTAGAATCTGATTATCATGAGAAAACTGAATGGAACAAAATGTGAAATCTGTGGAAAAACTTTTCCCGAAGGCCAATTAATTGCCGGACATGGTATTCGCCATGAAATAGAAAGATTAATTATTAAAGATCACCCTACATGGAATGATGAAAACTTCATTTGCAAAGATGATTTTAACATATACCGCTTAAAATATATTGCCGGCTTCATTGAAGATGAAACAGGTAGTGTTGAAGAACTTAGAAATGAGGTTGTTAACAGCATTTTACAAAATGAACTTATTTCCGCTGATACAAATATTGAGGATGTACCAATGAAATTCGGCGACAAGGTATCTGATAAAGTGGCAGCATTCGGAGGTAGCTGGAAGTTTATCATACTATTCTCGACAATCCTTGTTGTTTGGATAATTATAAACAGCCTTGTTATCCTGCTTGCCAAACCATTCGACCCATATCCGTTTATCCTCTTAAACCTCTTGCTATCGTGTGTGGCTGCCATGCAGGCCCCGGTTATTATGATGAGCCAGAACCGGCAGGAAATGAAAGATCGCATGAGATCAGAGAATGATTATAAGATTAATCTGAAGTCGGAAATTGAAATCCGGACTTTACATGAAAAAGTTGATCATTTATTGCTTGATCAATGGTCGAAGATGATGCGGATTCAGGAAATACAAATTGAAATACTGGAAGAAATCCAGTCGAAAGTGGATAAAAAATGATGTCCCTATTTGTAAATTGCCAAAATGCAAACCTATTCATTTATCTGAATTGTTAATTTTTCAAAATCAAATACAGAAGTCCGGATTTGGGGGTTATTCTTTTAATTGAAATCATAAAAAAGTGGCTTATTAAATACAATTAGTAACTTGAAAACACTTAAGAATTAATCATCATGACTGATCAAAACAATAAATCACCGCATATACTTAACACTTCGGCAACGCTCCTGGGTTTCTGTTTTGTTGTTCTCACGTCCATCAGCATTAACAAAATGGCTGACAAAACTATTATTGACGAATTAACTGCGCTGGCAATATTGACTTTTATGGTAAGTTGTGTTTTATCTTTTCTGTCAATGCGAAGCATTAAAAAATCAGGTGCCCAATTTGAGAAAATTGCTGATTTTATTTTCCTTGCCGGTCTCTCATTCCTGTTTATTACAACTTGTCTGATAGTTTTTAATATCATCTGATCTTTCCCCTTTTAATTCTTTGAATTTAAGCTGAAAATGGAACGATAAAAGAATACGGATTTTTTCGTGAAATTGCTTATCGCAACTATTTTTTAAAACATTGGAAAATCCCGTTATCACTTTTACACGTAATGGGTAAAGCTAAATTATGTTAATTACCCGAAACCGAATACTATTCACAGACCTTGTGTGTTACTATGAGGAAATTAAACATATTTAAAACAGAGGATATGAAAAAATTATTGGTTTTAATGTTGATCAGCATGGGTTTTTGGACCGG
>JBBQGD010000147.1:0-8069 GCA_038322655.1 Bacteroidales bacterium
GTAACTTTAACAGCATTCGCCAAAGCATCAACGCCCTTTTTCATTCGGTCGCGTGCTTCACTTTCGAATAATATTTCTTTTCCTTTCATTTCAGAAGAATTTTTATGTTAATAATTATATTACAGCCAGAATATCGCTTTCTCGCATAATCAGATAATCTTTGCCTTCAACAGTAAGTTCAGTACCTGAATACTTACCGTATAATACCTGATCGCCTACTTTAACTGTGAGTGGCTCGTCTTTTTTACCAGTACCAATAGCTACCACTGTGCCTTTCTGTGGCTTTTCTTTTGCAGTATCTGGTATAATAATACCACCTGCTGTTTTTTGTTCGGCTGCTGCCGGCTCAACCAATACTCGGTCGGCCAAAGGCTTTACATTTACCTGTGCCATGTTTTAAAATTAATTTGTATGTTAAACGATTGAATAAATTTACTTTTAATGAAGTGTGTATTGTCATAATTCGTGCCAAAGAAATATTTGGCAGAAGGTAAAAAGGTCCAAGTTTAGATCATAATACATTGACTTTAAATATATTGATTGAATTAATACCTTATATCATAAACCAAATAAAGAATATAAATCAATGCAAAAAAAAAAGAATGTCAGAATGCACGTGACATTCTGACATTCAAAAAGAATTTTCCTTGGTTGTATTATTTCTCTTCTTTAGGAGGAGTTTGGAAATCCTGAACCGGTTGAGCGTTTTCATCAATATTCTGACGAAGTTCAGTATCGGCAGCTCCCTTTTTACTACCACGTGGAATAAAAGCTATTGACATCAAACTGAGTACCAATAAAGCGACTGCTAACGACCAGGTAAATTTTTCCAGAAAATCGGCAGTTTTGCGAACTCCCATATACTGGTTGGACGAAGAAAAATTTGATGCCAATCCACCACCTTTTGAGTTTTGAACCAACACAACAAGTATCATGAGCACACATGCGATCAGGATTAAAACAGAAATAAAAATAAAAGCATTCATACTCTCTTGTTTTTTATGTATTTAAATAAGCGTTACTTACGTTTTTTCTCGATTTCTTGAATTCGGGCTGCAAAGTAACTACTTTTTTCGGGAATAAGCAACATGAGTTTTTCATAAATTTTTAAAGCCATATTATAAAGGCCCTGTTGCTCGTAAATATTTGCCAGCGTTTCACTTACAATATCTTCGGGAAGACTTGAACTTTGCCGCGCAATGTCTTCAGGATTGAAAAATTCACGTTTGGGAGTGCTGATCCTTGGTTCTTCACGAATAAACCGTTCAACTAATTCATTTCGTGCTGCAATATTCTTATCAACAATTTCGGTGTTTTCTGATTCATCAGAAGCTATAACTGCAGTTTCTGATTCAGTTATGCGGACCTCACTCAGCCGGGCAAAGATGTTGTCAATTAACGGATTGCGATCACTATTTGAAATTACCGGCTGATGAAGAGTTATTTCTTCCGAAGTTTCGGAGATAACTTCTTCTTCAGAATCAATTTTAGATTCAAGGATTGTCGATCCGCTTTCCTTAGCACTCAAGCTAACCTCAGTCTCCATTTCCCGTAACTCTTTCACTTCCAAAATATGAGTTCCGGGTATTGGGGTTTCCATATGTTTATTGTTGTCTGAAACAATATTCGCCTCAATTATATCAGCACTACCAGGAATAGCTTCAACAATCGTATTTATTACTTCAATTTCAACCTGAATTCCGGATTTTGATTCAGTTTCTGGATCATTGTTACGTAAAGCGGAACTTCCTTCAATAAGAGTTTTAAGTTTACCCCTGTCGCCGGCATAAGCTGCTGCCAGTCGAAGTGCGTACGGATATGTTTCACTTTGAATGTTGTAAAGATTCCTTGCCAGCAACATGCGGGCAACCTGAAAATAAGGGTACTCTTTAACCAGCTTTGAAAGCTCATCTGCCGTTTGATTGTCCAGCAGCGAGGGCTCATTTAAATATCGGTTAAAAGTTTCCGGGGTCATCAGGTAGAAATGGTTGTTATTTGTTAGTTAGCTTAATATATTCATTCTTCACTATTCATTCTTCACTATTCATTCTTCACTATTCAATATTCACTATTCATTATTAACTATTACATCTTTAGTTACCAGTTAACGACTGCCTTATTAAAAATATCCTGTGCGAGTTCTTCATTGATTATATCAATTAAGGATTCCTGTACATCAGCGAGTCTTTGTTTTGCATCGTAGTCCTGAAACCTGGAGAAACTGGTTTCAAAATTCTGCTTTTCATCCTGTTTATTAGTAAAACGTATGTTTACAGTAATTTTAAGCCTCTGCAGAGCTGCCTGTTGTTGGCCTGTAATGGCGACAGGCTCAGTAGTATACCCGGTAATTTCTCCTTCAATATTCAGATCACCATTCGACCCCACCAATGCCAGGTTCGATTGACTGGTAAACTTATCCCTGATAGCTTCTGTTAGCTTTCGGCTCAATGTCGGTTGAACAAGGGCTGCATTATTAGGCAGATAACTCACCGATATGGATTTAACGCTGGGTGAAATACTTGCTCCTGTGAATGAATAGCTACACCCCTGGATCATCCAGATATTAATGAGTAAAAATACAAAAAGAGACAACAAAAGCAGGTATCCCGGAATCCGTTTTAATCCCTTGTTTATTTTATCCCTTAATTCCATATTCCCTGATTTTGCGGTATAACGTTCTCTCTGAAATCCCCAGTTCTTTTGCAGCATTGCGGCGCCGTCCTTCATGTTTATCCAGAGCACGGCGTATCAGTTCAAGTTCACGTTCCTGAAGTGAAAGCGATTCCTCTAAAATTTCACCATGCACAAAAGGCTCATCATCAACAGATTGATTCCTGTCGTGAACTACCACCCTGCTTGAATCCTGACGTTTCGGCTCGTGTAATAAATGTTCCGGCGTTTTAGAATCAGAGGCATTAAAATGGCTGGCTACTTCATCGTGACCTATGATCTCTCCTACTAATTTTTTTAGATCTGTAATATCGCGACGCATATCGAAAAGCACTTTGTACAGCAATTCCCTTTCCGACATTTCATTGCCTTTTTGTGCATCCTTAAACAATACAGGCAGATCACGGCGGGTAGTCTCAGGAAGATATTTCTGCAGTGTGGAAGCAGAAAGACTTCGATTTCGCTCAATAATCGAAATTTGTTCAGTAAAATTTTTCAGCTGCCTGATATTCCCGGGCCATCTGTAATTCATGAGAATCACTCTTGCTTCATCGTCAAGTTCCAGAACAGGCATCCGGTATTTTTCGGCAAAATCGGAAGCGAACTTACGAAACAGCAAAATTATATCCTCCTTGCGTTCACGCAATGCCGGAACTGCTATAGGCACTGAATTCAACCTATAAAACAAATCCTGCCTGAACTTGCCATGATCAATTGCCAGTTGCACCTCAACATTAGTTGCTGCTACAACACGCACATCTGTTTTCTGACTTTTTGAAGATCCAACTTTGAAAAACTCCCCTGATTCGAGTACCCTGAGCAAGCGAACCTGGGTTGATAAAGGCAATTCAGCAACTTCATCCAAAAAAATGGTACCTCCATTGGCAACTTCAAAATATCCTTTGCGGGCTTCATGTGCACCGGTAAAAGAACCTTTTTCGTGTCCGAAAAGTTCCGAATCAATAGTTCCTTCAGGTATAGCACCACAGTTCACGGCTATATATGGACCATGTTTACGGGAGCTCAGATGATGTATAATCTGCGGAAATATCTCCTTGCCCACTCCGCTTTCTCCCGTTATCAATACACTCAGATCAGTTGGCGCTACCTGCCTGGCAATATCTATTGCCCTGTCGAGCGAATGCGCATTACCAATAATACCAAAACGTTGTTTTACTGAAATTATATCCATTTTAATTCCCAGCTTTTACGGCTATTAATATGCAAAGTTAACGCTATTCCCCGGAATTATTTTATCTCTTTAACTATTTTTGGCAGTATTGCTGACAAAATGGCAAAATGGCAAAATGCCCATTTACATATGCAGGATAAATAGCAAAAAGCCGGAACATTGCCGGCTCTTGAAGCTATCTAATCTAAATACCCATTATTTCCTGATCACTGCACCAAGTTCCTTTTCGAATACCTCTGCCAGTCGTTTCATCAGTTTCTCAATATCCTTATCTGTCAGAGTTTTCTGATCATCCTGCATCGTGAAACTAACAGCGTACGATTTCTTGCCGGCTTCAATTTTTTCACCTTCGTACACATCGAAAAGATTTACGCTTCTTAGTATACCTTTCCCGTTGCGGCTTGCCAGGGCTTCAATATCACTGAATTTCACAGACTTATCAAGTAACAGAGCTAGATCGCGACGAACTTCCGGGTATCGCGATATTTCACTGAATTTAACACTATCAGGTTTCACTTCGCGAAGCAATGTACTCCAATCCACTTCAGCATAAAATACTTCCTGCTTAATATCAAACTGTTTTAGAATGCCGGAATTCAACCTTCCGACACTTAACAATGGTTTCTGGTTGATGCCGAATGATTCGCCTTCTGCAAACAAACGGTTATCAATACTAGTTAGAGTAAGTTTTTGCAGATTAATCCCTGTTTTACGAAGTGCTGCATATATCAACGATTTCAGAAAATAATAATCTGTTTTGTCTGAAGGCTTGTACCAGCTTTCGCCTTGCTGACTGCCCGTTACAAACATGGCCAGCTTTTTACGTTCGTTGTATTTACGCGTAAAATCAGTGCTTTCCGCATGAGAAAGAACATAACTATAAACATTTCCAAACTCGTAAAATTTGAGATCATGCATACGCCTGTTCAGGTTGTAGGAAATACTTTCGAGCCCGCTGAATAATAAAGTCTGACGCATCACACCTAGTTCGCTGCTCAATGGATTAAGGATTTTAACGCATTCATCGGAACTGAACACATCCGATTTTTCGTAGTAAGCAGAGCTGGTAAGCGAGTTTGTAAGAATCTCGTTGAAACTATTATTACTAAGGTAATCAGCCAGTTTCTGCTGAAGTTTTTCGGGATCGGGTTTGCGGCTGTATGACAGTGACGAATGCAACGAATCACTTAAATCAATATTGTTGTATCCGTATATACGGAGTATTTCTTCCACCACATCTGCCTCACGTGTAACATCAACCTTAAAAGGTGGAATGGAGAGCTGCAACCCGTCTTCATTCTCTGAAAGAATTTCTATTGCCAGAGAAGTAAGAATATTTTTGATTCTTTCCTTTTCAATCTCTTTACCAATCAAGGTGTTAATTCGCTTATATGAAACTTCAACTTTGAAATTTTCAACAGGAGCAGGATATACATCAACTATTTCGGAAGAAATAGTTCCACCGGCTAGCTCTTTCATAAGCATGACGGCTCTTTTCAATGCATAAACAGTAATATTAGGATCGGCCCCACGCTCAAACCGGAATGATGCATCAGTTTTCAACCCATGCAGTTTTGAGGTTTTGCGCACATGTGTTCCATCAAAATATGCACTTTCGAGAAATATGGATGTGGTTTTTTCGGTGACACCTGATTTGGCCCCTCCAAAAACACCGGCAATACACATGGGCTCAGCCACATTACAGATCATCAGATCGTCAGCACTCAGGCTGCGTTCCATTTCATCGAGTGTAACGAACTTTGTACCAGCTGGCATTTTTTTAACAATCACCTGGTTTCCGGTTACAAATGCTGCATCAAATGCATGCAAGGGCTGGCCGGTTTCCATCAATACAAAATTTGTAATATCCACTATATTATTAATCGGCCGTAGTCCGATTGCCTTCAACCTGTCACGAAGCCAGGCAGGTGATTCCTTCACTTGTAAACCACTTATTGTTATTCCGGTATATCGTGGACAAGCCTCAGCATTTTCAATTTTAACCGTGATTGGAAGTGAATGGTTATCCACTTTGAAATTCTCAACAGAGGGGAGCGAAAGGCTTACTTTATTATGTTGTTGTTCGCGGTTATTGATGGCGGCAACAAGATCCCGTGCCACCCCGATATGAGAAGTAGCATCAGCACGGTTAGGCGTAATAGCAACTTCCAAAAGGGTATCCGTTTCAACACCAAAATATTCGGCTGCAGGAGACCCAACCCGGACGTTTTCATCCAGGACCATAATTCCTTCGTGTGAATCGCCCAGGCCAATTTCGTCCTCAGCACAGATCATCCCGTCACTGGGTTCACCACGCAATTTGCCCGCTTTTATGGCAAACGAATCTTCACCTTTATAGATCATTGCGCCAACAGTAGCCACAGGAACACGCTGTCCGGCAGCAACATTTGGTGCACCGCAAACGATATCAAGCACTTTGCCTTCGCCAACATCCACTTTGCAACAGGTAAGCTTATCAGCATTTGGATGACGTTGAACAGAAAGCACTTGGCCAATCACAATTCCTTTCAATCCGCCTTTTACTGATTCATACTCTTCAATAGATTCAACTTCGAGGCCGCAATCGGTAAGTATTCGGGACACTTCAACAGGCGCAAGGCTAACATTTACATACTCTTTAAGCCAATTATAGGAAATCTTCATTTCATTTTCTTTACGGAGGTGCAAATTTAGGGATAATTTAGTTTTGTGAGAAGGTAATATTATTTTGTTGTCTTAAAACACTTCCTGCTATTCAATTTTTACGTCATACATCACTTGCCTGATGTAATAATTATAATTTAACTCGGTTTTCAACTTAAACTAATTAAGTCATTCATTTCCCACTACTTACAAAATTTCATTTTTTATGATTTGCGTACTAAATATTAATTACATTTACTGCCCCTTTGTATTTTATTAAAATCAGTAATTTGAAAAAACTCTTTCTCTCCGTTATCGCTCTAATTTCCTTGTCAGTAGTTTTAATAAGTTGGGGCAGCGTAGGCCATTACAAAATAAGTGATTCGGCTTCCTTATCTTTCAACCTGCAAATGCAGGATTTTCAATCCTGGGTGAGTTTCCTGCGTGGTCATGCTTCGGATGCGGATAGTCGTAAAAACTCCGATCCTACCGAAGGCCCAAAGCACTATATTGATATCGACAATTACAGTGACTTTATGTCGAATGGCAGCATTGAGCAAAATTTTGATTTAGCGAAAACCAAATATGGTTCCGCGGTAGTAATGGATAATGGGATTTTGCCCTGGGCCACTAAAGCTTCTTTCGATTCGCTGCGCAATTGCCTTCAAAGGCACAATTTTACCAAGGCACAGGTGTTTGCTGCTGACCTGGGACATTATGTTGCCGATGGCCATATGCCCTTGCATATTACCAATAACTACAACGGACAGCTTACCGGCAATACTGGAATTCACTTGCGTTATGAATCGACCATGATTGGTGCAAAAATTTCACAGATTATATATACAGGGGAAGATGCAACAGAGATCAGCAATGTAAGTCAATATATTTTTGATTACATTTATGCAAACAATAAGTTGTGTGATTCGGTATTTATTGCTGACACTAAAGCTAAATCTCTTTCAGGAGGCTCATACAACACTACCTATACTAATGCACTTTGGGATCAGACTAAAACTTTTACTATTCCCCTTTTTAAACGAGCATCGCATACATTGGCTTCGTTAATTTACACTGCATGGTTGCAAGCCGGAAGTCCTTCGCTGATTAATACATCTACCGATGATCCTTTGGCTTTAAAAGTTGCAGTTCTGGATCAAAACTCACCTAACCCATTCACATACAAATCATTAATCAGTTATACGCTTAATGAAAACTCTGAAGTGCTGATACAGGTACGTGACATTAACGGCTCAGTTATTGCAACGCTCATTCACAACGCTCTTCCTCAGGGAAGTTATACCTGTGAATGGACTCCTGAAAATATCCCTGCCGGAATTTACTACCTGGTTCTGAACACAGGAAAGTTTACACAGGTAAAAAAGATGGTTTATTCAGGAGGAATTTAAGCAATATGTGTGGGATGGTAAAAGTCAACGGTTTTGAATCCTGAAACATTGAGACACTGAAACCACCAAATCCTCTCACAACTTCCCGCTCTTTTCCCTGTCTAACTGATCATCGTCCATTCCGATTTTTTAGTACTCAGATAATTAAGATTACG
>JBBQGD010000148.1:0-7927 GCA_038322655.1 Bacteroidales bacterium
AATCGAAATACAAGGAGAATCAATGAGAAAATATCTAAAAAATGATGACTGATTTTTTATAGTTTTATGAACTAATTTACCACAAGAAAAGTGTCCGGCTTGCTCCGGAATGAGTGTCCGCCTTCACCGGAATATGCAAAATGTCTATGGCTGTTAAACTTGGGAGTAAAAATACCCCTTTTTGCATAAATCTTTGCCTTACTATTTTTCTCAAGGAAAAGGTATAAGCCCCCGGTATGGTCGTAATGGCCATGAGATAATACAACGGCGTCAATTTCATCTATTGAAATACCGAGTGTTTTGGCGTTTTCAAGAAACAATCCGCTTTGCCCCGTGTCAAAAAGGATCTTTTTATTGCTTGTCTCTATATAGATTGACAAACCGTGCTCGGAGAACAACCCTCTTTTGTAAACGAGGTTTTCAATAAGTGTAGTGATTTTCATTTTATCCAATCTTTCGTTTAAAATTATTCTGTTTCACAACAAACCCGCCTTTGATTACTCCCAGTCGTTCCGCCACGACCTCGCATTTTACCATCAGTAAAAAGAAAATATGCTCGTTTGGACTTTCAAATAATCCTTCCAGATTTCCCTGACCTTTCGAGATAATTACATCGGCCTTGTTATAGATTTCAAGAAATTCGTCCGAGCAAAAGTCAATCAAGGTCGAAGGAGCGTCATAGCCATTTGAAATTACCCGGCAGATTTCAGTGAGACCTACAAATTCAGCATCTTCCAAGGTTGCATCATTAATTACCGGTAATCCACGCACTGCATAAATCAGGTTCGGATGGGCAATCGTTTCAATGAACAGTTTGTCAAATACGATTTCCCCGCAGTTATCGCCCAAATACAAAACAGTTTCTGCTTTCTCTATGGCTTCTTTGAGTGCTTCAGAGTGATTAATGGCAAAATCAGAATTCAATACTTTCTGAATCGTTGCCATTAAATCAAACTGATCATTTATCGCGTAATCAATTATATTTCCTGAAATAGCTAACCGCAAAGCAGTTTCGAAAGGATTTCCGGATTCCTGAACCAGTTTTTTCATTTCAGGATACAAGCCTAACACAAATTCATTGCTTGACTTTTTAATCTCCTTATATGGATCAGGATTTCCAGAATACTTTCGCAAGCTTGCATACAGTTCCCTCGAAAAGGCCGATTTTAAAGAGCCATCCTCTGTTTGATGATAAAGTCGAGCCATTTCGAAAGTGAAACTGCGTTTTTGATCGGCATCCATATTTTGCTTTTCGAGCATTTTCTCCATCGAACGGGCAAAGCAAAAAAAGCAACGATAATCACCAATCATTCCCACTGATTCCTCATTTTAGCAGAAATGATTTCAGCCGCTTTAATTAATGGATATCCTGCTGGTGAGGCCGTCAAACAAGGATGTGTACCAATTTGTGAAATAAGCAGTGAATTGACTGACATTCGGTTTTGGATGGCAAGGCCAATTACATTGGTCAATTCTCCGGCACTTATTCCACCGATCACTTCGCCACCAATAATAACGCCCGAATATTTGGCCACGATTAGTTTAACCATTTGTTTGTGTGTACCTGGAAGATTACCGGGATGATGGTCAACTCCCTCGAAAAAGCCGGTAATTACCGAGATGTCTTCTTCGATTGCTCGCTTTTCGGTAATACCGGCTGTTCCAAATCCAAATTCGTCAATGGCTGTTGAATATATTCCGATGGTTCCGCTAAAAGTTTTAACCACATGAATATTGTATAAGTTCATTCCGGCAACTCTTGCCTCGGCACAGGCTGTTGAAGCCAACATGGTAGGCACACGTTTGCGGGTAATAAAATCGCGTTTTTGGGCACAATCGCCGATAGCGAAAATATCTTTTTCATGGGTACGCATAAATTCATCAACGGCAATAAAACCACTTTCGTCCACATATATTCCGGCATCTCCGGCCAATTTTGTATTCGGTTTATAACCCATTGAAAGAATTACAGCATCGGCATCAATAATATCGCCATTTTCAAGTTTAACACCTTCCACCTTTGAAGTGCCAATTACTTCACTGATTCCATTGCCAGCAATAATTTTCACGCCCCGGGTTTCGAGGATTCCTGCTATCCTTGTCGCGATTTCATCATCAAAAGCGGCACAAAGAATAGTGGATTCTTTTTCAATTAGGGTCACTTCGTGTCCATGTTTTAATAATTCATCTGAAAACTCAACACCAATAAAACCAGCTCCAATCACGACAACCTTCTTTAATCCGGCAATTTTTTCTTTCATTGCATCAAGGTAGGTTCGGTCTTTCGGAATCACAAACGCGTTTCCCAAATCAGCACCTTTCAGCCATTTGGGTTTTATTGGCGTTGATCCGGTTGCAATGACCAGTTTATCGTAGTGAATTTGTTCGCCATCATCCAAAGTCACAGTTTTTGCTTCCTTGTCGATGGAAACAACTTTATTGACCAATGATTCGATACCTGATTTTGCCAGCATATTATCAACAGGCATGATATTCAGCTGACTGCTGTCGAGCGTGCCAAAAATGTATGGTATTCCACATGGAACCATCACATCTTTTTGCTTTTTCACCAGGATAAAACTTTTATCAGCCCACGAAGATTTCCCTGTTACGGCAGCAACCATTCCGGCTGCACTTCCGCCAATAATCAATACGTCTGTGTTTTTCATTTGAAGTGTTTCTAGGTACAATATTTATGTTTGTTTGCATTTATCATGCTAGACTTTAAACCGTCCATCGTCTTTTTGATTTTAAAGTTTATGTACATTCTTTTCAATCCATCCATTTTTTGTTGTTTCAAAAATGTCGAATTCAGGAATGTACTCCTGAAATATTTCGATTGTTGCACAAATGTCTTTTGCTGCAACGGGTTAAATCGGTATCCCTTCCGGAACACGAAAAGGCGAATGAACAATTCCGATCGGGATATAAGTTATTCTATTCATCCTGTAGTTGTTTTATTCATCATATTGTTGTTTTTGATATTCGAGTTTAATGACTTTCATCACAATTTCAGGAGCTGCACAGGGTTTCCATGTTTCCTTTTCAACAAAAGCCAATTCGGTTTCAGCTTCGTTAACCAATTCGTTTTGTTCGTTGTAAAGCTTGTAAGAGAACCAAATCCGTACTCCTTTAATGGCTTTTAAAGTAGTTTTTACTGTCAGTTGTGCATCGTAACTGGTGGTTTTTATAAACCTGAAATTCATGCGAATAACGGGAATCAAATAACCGGCTTCTTCCACTGATTTATAGGAAATACCTATGCTGCGGAACAATTCCCATCGGGCTGTTTCGTAGTACTTGGCATAGTTTGAATGGTGCACCGTACCCATTTGGTCCGTTTCAGGATACATCACTCTGAAAGTATATTCGTGGTCGATCATTTTGTTATGGTTATGCCAAGTATACGATCTGTTAAATTGTCGAATCCGGATTTGACCTGGCTGTCTTTAAATAGTTCATTGATTTTTCCTTCATCACAACTCGTACTAATAATTTCATTCATTGGAATTTGCGCCAACAAAGGAACATTAAACATTTTTGACAGTTTCTCTCCGCCACCTTTCCCAAATAAAAAATACTTTTCGTCGGGATGCTTAGTGGGGGTAAACCAAGACATATTTTCAATAATCCCTAACACCGGAACGCCTATTGTTTTATCGCGCAACATGCTGATTGCCTTCTGAACATCGGCAATTGCTACTAATTGAGGGGTGGTAACAACCAACGCGCCGGTTATGTTAAATTCCTGAAGGAGTGTAATGTGAATATCTCCCGTGCCAGGAGGCGTGTCAATAATCAAATAATCCAACTCTCCCCAGTTCGTTTCCGTAACGAGTTGTTTTAGCACATTTGAAACCATTGGTCCACGCCAGACAACAGCTTGCTCAGGTTCAAAAAAGAAACCAATGGACATCACCTTGATGCCGAATCGTTCAAGGGGCTCCATTACTTGTTTCCCGTCCTTTTCGATCCATACCGGCCGTTCCACATCGTGCAGATTCATTAAAGTAGGTACCGTAGGGCCAAAAATATCGGCATCTAACAATCCAACCGAATAACCTTCCTTCAATAATGAATAAGCCAGGCCTGCAGCTACTGTTGATTTTCCTACTCCGCCCTTGCCGGATACAACAAGGATTATTTCTTTAATATCGGGTAAATCTGTTTTTTCAATCGAATGATTTTTTTGCATGCTGTCAGTATTTATTTATTGCTTTTTTATCCTGTTTAGTATACCTTACATCTATTTTTGATTACTTACAGAAGCTTTTCTGCTCCGGCATATACTTCCGTAATTTCAAGAACTGCGGCGCCGTGTCCAGGCAATAGTTCAGGATTCCATTTCTTCATGTCATCAAAAAATTCACCTTCAGTATAATGATTTATAATTCCTTTACTGTTGCTCATAGACGATGTTATTATAGGCCGATTCAATACCAGTTGCTATTTCAGATCCCGGAGCCCATTCGGTAATACTCATGCAATTCACCATGGCTTCAACTACCTGCTCATCAAAAGGAAATTGACCTGCAACAGGAATATTTTCCGATTTGCAATAAGCTTCTATTTGATCGGCCAATTCCAGGTTCAGATCGTATTTATTGATTATAACCCAGGTTTTTAATTTGAATTTCGTAGTGACTTCTATGGTTCGTTTCAAATCGAGCAAACCTGAAATAGTGGGTTCTGTTACGATTACCACATGATCAACACCTGTGATTGTCGAAATAACCGGGCAACCAATACCGGGAGGGCCGTCAATGATAATGGTTTCTATCCGATTAATTTTAGCCAGTTCCTTTGCCTTGTCTCGAACAATATTGACGAGTTTTCCTGAATTTTCTTCACCGGGCGATAGCCGTCCGTAAACCATTTTCCCGTTACGAAAACTTCCGGCGTACATTCTGCTTTTATCTGCTGAAATCATGGTAATCGCCTCAAACGGACAAATACGGGAGCATAATTTACAACCATCGCAAGAAGTTTCTGTAATTACGACTTGCCCGTTTAAGTTTGAAATAGCGTCGAAACGGCAATAGTCCATGCACAAACCGCAGTTTGTACAAATTGCTTCATCAATTACAGCTTTTTGTCCCGAAATATAAACCAGTTCTTCTTCAGGAGCAGGATCAAATAAGATATATAGATTGGCTGCATCAACATCACAATCGGCTAAGACTACTTTTTCCGACAGCGTTGCAAATGCCGCACTAATGCTGCTCTTCCCTGTTCCGCCTTTGCCGCTAATGATGGCTATTTCCATGATTCTCAAGTAATGAATTAAACATTGATAAAAACTGATTCTGCCATTCAGGTTTATACTGAGCGACCAATTCACCTTTAGAATAATGCGATGCGATGGATTTATCGAATGGTATTTCCATTAGGAGAGGAATATTTTCCTGTTCCAGATAATCGTAAACGCCACGGTCACCAAGCCCGGCGCGGTTAACAATTACACCACAAGGCTTATTCATGGTTTGAAGTGTTTCGACCGATTGTTTTAAGTCGCTTAACCCAAAAGGTGTTGGCTCGGTCACCAAAATCACAAAATCGGCGCCGGCAACCGTTTGTATAAACGGGCATGAAGTTCCCGGAGGTGAATCCATAATCACAATCTGGTTATTGCCCGCCTCTTTTATCGCAGATTTAATAATTGAAACCGGAGAATAGACTCCGACCCTCATTCGGGCCTCAATTACAGCGGTTTGACTGGTAATCGAATAACGGTTTACCGTGCCTTGCGAAACATCTTTTTCGGTGATCGCTCCAAACTCGCAGGCAACCGAACAAGCACCGCAACCGTGGCATAAGTCTTCAATTACCCGAATAACTTTCATCTCAGGCAAAATGAAAATAGCATTGTAGCTGCAATAGTCATAACATTTGCCGCAAAAAGTACATAAGCTCTCGTCAATTACAGGGACTTTTTGGGTAACCTCATACGCTTTTTCAAGGTTTCCGCTTAAAAATACCATTGCATTGGGTTCTTCGGCGTCGCAATCGACCAACGTCACGCGGTAATCTTGTTGCTGAAGTACATAAAAAAGGTTGGTCGAAACCAGCGTTTTGCCGGTTCCGCCTTTCCCACTGGCAATAGCAATTTTAATCATGGATATTTAATTCGTTTTTTTAACTGTACGATATGATTCAATGAGGAGTGATTTTTAATTTCAGAAACGATCACCAAACCAGCTTCATCAACAAGAAATTGAATCCCTCCATTGGCTACATAGTTCCTGAAATTCCGATAATGATCTTTTCCTGCCACAAATTCAATCGTTCGGCTAAAAAACCCTTTAAAATTATTAGGGCGAGGCACCAGGTAATCGCCGATGATAATTGTATCGGCAATCTCGGAAAGCTGTTTCATCAACTCAATTCTTTCAATTTCAGCAACTTCATGAATCACATAAGTTATTAAAGCATAATCGAAATGCTTTCCCTCTGAAAGCACTTCGTTCAAATTTTTATGCTGAAAACTGATTTTTTTGTTCGGACAATTTGAAAGATTTAATTGTGACTGCTCAATATTTCTCTTGGATAAGTCGATCCCTAACACAGATTTGCATTTATCCGCAATGGTAAAGGCAAAACGTCCGGTACCACAACCTACGTCAATAATTGTCGAATCCTTTACAATGATATTACTTATTTGATCAAACAATTCATCTTGTTGTGGAGCAATGAATTTGTTGTAAAACGAGCCATCGTACCAATGCGTTCTATTTTCCACCATAACTTAAATATCCTGCTTGTAACTGAACAGTTTCCTTTGAATTTTTACCTTATACTTTAAATCTGAACTTTTTTTCAGCTCTGTCCCAAATTAATTATAATCCAAACGTGTTGGTTCATCCGAAAGTGTTGGTTGGATGGATTCTTTCATAAATTCCGTATTCCAAGTATTAAGATTATTGTGCGTTATAAAATATTTCTGTGGAATTGGATGTGTCCCCATAATCACCTTCATGCCGTATTTTTCAGGAATAAATTTTTTGAAATATTCCATATAAGGACATGGTGGATAACCAACCAGAAAACCAGTTGCAAAATGAATATGTGTCACGCCATTCTTCTTCATTTCTTCGGGTGCGTATTCAATATTTCCACCAGGACATCCGCCACAGGTAGTAAAACCAGCCAATTCAATTTCCTGATTTTCGTAAATTGAAAATGCTCCTTCCCGATTGTTTAAAGACCTCAGGCATTTACCTGCAGCACAGGTGCGAAAACGGTCGCAAACAATAATCCCGACTTTAATTTTTCCCATTTTCAGGTATAAAAGTTTAATGAAAAAATTCCCTGAAACCTTCAGTAATAAAATTTACGGAAGGCTTCAGGAAAAACTTGAATTAATCATTGCATTCGTGCGTGCCATCGTGGTTGCAATAATTGGCGCTCAGATCAAGCTTATTCTGAATAAAATCGTTGACCAGTTCTTTGGCTGATTTAGTCGGCGCGCCAACAAAAACATTGATATTTTGCTGATTGAACAATTCAATCGCTTTCTGCCCCATGCCACCACCAATTACATCGGTAACTCTAAACTGGGCTACCCAGCGCGGATACAAGCCCGGAACATGTTCGGGAGGTGTAACTTCTTTGACATCGTTAATTACACCGTCAACCACTTCAACAATGGCGAATTGTTGACAATGCCCAAAATGGGCACATAAAACGCCGTTTTCCATCGGAATAGCAATACGTTTATTCATTTTTTGTTTTTTTTATTTAATTCATATATAAGGAGAAGGGGTATGATAACCCCTCCTGATTGTTTTTAAACACCGCCTCTGAAACGGTTTTGACGTCCCAATCCCTGTCCTCTTCCTCCTCTTCCACGTCCTAAACCCAGACCTCTTCCGAAACTGTTTTCAGGAAGTTTTTCTTCTGGATTTTCAGTATCTGTTGTTGGTTGCGG
>JBBQGD010000149.1:0-7859 GCA_038322655.1 Bacteroidales bacterium
TCCGAGTTTTCATTTCTACCAATCCTAAAGATTCATGAAATGCTGACCGATGGGTTGCCCCGGAAACAGGGTAGCCTCCCGAATATAAACTGAATTGGAAAGGAGACACATGGTACATTATGAATTACTTTTTGTGATAGGTTTGATGCTTATCGCTTTTTTCTACTCTTCTGTCGGTCACGGCGGAGCCAGCGGCTACCTGGCATTGATGGCACTTTTTAGCTTTGCTCCCGAATCCATCCGGTATTATGCATTGGTACTGAACCTGGTGGTTTCGGCAATTGCATTTTTCTCATACAGCCGGGCAGGTTTTTTCCGGTGGCGGCAGGTGGTCCCTTTTCTGATCACCTCGATGCCTGCAGCATATATTGGTGCCCAATTCATCATTAATCCTACGATGTATAAAATAATACTTGGGGCAATGCTGATGATTGCAACTGCAAGGATGCTATTTGTACGGAATACCGAGAATGATACCACACATGATCCGCCGTTTATACTGGCGATGGGAATAGGCCTGGCACTCGGGCTTGTTTCAGGAATGATAGGCATAGGAGGTGGTATTTTGTTGTCACCGATACTGATACTTGCACGATATGCCAGAATAAAGGAAGCATCAGCCGCATCAGCACTATTTATTTTTCTGAATTCAGGAAGTGGACTGGCAGGACTACTATCCACAAATATCAGTTTTCAACCTCACATTATATACTGGATTTCAGGAGTCATGGCTGCGGGATTGGTAGGTTCAGCCATTGGCAGCCGAACTATTTCGGAACTTAACTTGAAACGTGTTTTATCGCTTGTGCTGATTGCTGCCAGTATAAAACTGTTTTTCTTTTGAGTCTACCCCATCTAAAAGTCATTTGAATCCGGAAAGCGCCAACATTTTTATAGAATAATTTCCATCAAGAATCAGAAAGAGTCAAAGGGGAACAATTATTCCTTTGAAGGTGTGTTATACATCACAATGGATAAAAAAACAGGACTTATTTTTTGCAAAATCATAAATGGTGAATTAAAATTGAATTATACGGGACCATTTACAAAACAATCCTGGCATGACATAACAGATTATTATTGATTTGGCAGAAAATATGAATTTGTAAGATCATCTAACTATGTTTACTGATTCATAATTATTGTTTATCCGGATTTTGGCAGTTACAAGTTGCTATCAGGTCAATTAACCATTTTTTTCAACATATTTTAATCGTTCAATATCCAGAATAGTGATGGTTTTTCCGTTAATTGCGATGATCCCGTCGCGCCTGAATTCCGTTAATACCCGAATTACATTTTCTGAAGTCAGCCCAATCATTTCAGCAATCTCTTTTCGCGAAACAGGCAGATAAAAAACCGGCCGGTGATAAATTTCCTCAGCAAAAGATGTTAAGCAATAAGCAATCCGTCCCCTGCTGTTTTTTTTACTTATTTCAATAGTTTGACTGATTATCAGATCAGCAGCATTACTGATACTTTTCAGAAGATGCAAACCAAAAGAGGAATTGGTGAAAAGTATATGTTTCAGCGCAGAAAACTCGATACTATATAACACTGAATCCTCAATTGCTGTTAGATTATAATTGAATCTATCGCTCGAAAACACACTTAATAAACCAACACAATCATTAGGCTTGGCTAAATTGATGATTTGGTCGTGGTATTTCGGACTTTTCTTGAAAACCTTGAGCAAACCACACTTCAAAAAAGAAATAGTATTTACCAGATCACCTTCCTTTACAACAATATCCCCTTTTTTATAGCTTTTCTGCGATGCATGTTGTACCAGGTAATCCAGCTCCTCGAAACTGAGGCCCTCGAAAAGTGATGCACTGTTAATACAATCCCTGCAGGATAAGGAAGCGAGGTCTTTCATTTAATAAATGAGTAATAAATTTGCGGGATAAATGTACTAAAGAATTATTATCAAATTATGATATTTATCATGTTTTGTTTGTGAACCAACTAACAAACAAAGATAAATTTGCTTCGTTTTCAAAAACCGTCAATCTTAATCCTGCTTTACTAAAGCTAAATTACCTGCAAAATAATTACTTTATGATTATTTTCGGGTGGAATCTGATAAAGAAGTATCAAAAGGAAAGGAAAGATTGAAATGGCTACTTTGATTTTAAAATACGCAATGATTAGAAAGAATAAATCAAGAAATTAAATCAAATTATAACTTTATAAAAAAAACAATCATGAAAAAGATCGGAATTTTAACACTTTTGCTTTTTTCTTTCAGCCAGGTATTTACACAGAACCTGAGTCCCTACATTCTTGGATTTGAAACTACTGCAAGCATAGAGAGTATCAGTGCGATAATTCAAAGTAACCTTGATAAAGTCGGGATCGATGTGGTTGGAAAATATCAGCCGGCAAACGATAAGAACAGGTACATTATGGTTTTTAGTTGCCCTGAGCTGGAAAGCGCCATACAGAAAACAGGTGGCCTTACAGGATTTGCAGCAGCATTACGCATAGCAATTACTACCGAAAACAATAAAACATTGGTTACTTATACCAATCCTGCCTATTGGGGAAATGCTTACTTCAGAAATGATTTCGATAAAATAGCACCACTTTATAATACACTTACCAAACACCTCGAAACCGCACTCAGAGCATCAGGCGCATTTGTCGGGAAGCCTTACGGTTCGAAAACTGGTTTGCCAGTAAAAGAGCTCCGAAAATATCATTATATGCTCGGCATGCCTTATTTTGACGAACCTGTTATACTATCAAAATTCAGCACCTACACGTCTGCGTTGGCTAAGGTAGAAGCATCGATAAAAAAAGGAGTTCCGAATGTAAAAATGGTTTATAAAGTCACCATTCCCGGAAAAGAATTAACACTCTATGGGTTTGCACTTTCGGGAGCAGAAGGCGAAAGCAAATTCATGCCGATAATTGACATTGATTCACCAAAACACACGGCCTTCCTTCCTTATGAAGTCCTGGTAATGGGTAACCAAGTGCTAATGCTTCACGGCCGTTATCGCATTGCGTTATCATTCCCCGATCTAACCATGGGAACTTTCACTAAAATAATGTCAACACCTGGCAACATTGAAGATATGTTAAAGCAACTTGTGAAATAGTTTTACGTAGGCTCTATGACATATTTCGCAAACAAACACAGATATTTACCTTTCTGATACAATAATTAGCAATATCAACCTAAATCCAATTTATAATTTACAATCTAAACTTAACAAATGAAAAAGATCAAACTGTTTATTGTTTTTCTGATCACAGTTGCCGGGGTATATGCCCAGAACGGCACAAAAATGATTGGTTTTGATGCTAAGAGTATGGGCCGTGCAGGTACTACAATCGGAGTATTTGACTCTTATGAGCTGATGATGACAAATCCGGCAGGATTATCATTTCTGGATAATTCCTCAGTGAATGTTAACTTTTCATTGATGGCGCCTAAAGTTCATTTTCAAAATACCCTGAATGATGCTGACGGCGACAAGAATCTATTCCCCTTACCTTCCGCTGGTTATGTTCATAAATCAGTAAATAAAGACAGCAAATTCACCTGGGGCATAGGGATGTTTACACAAGGAGGAATGGGCGCAGATTTTTCCCTGAAGAATGAGCTGTATCGCGATCAGACCTTTGCGTTAAACCCTTCGGACAGTACATATTACCCTGTAAAGGGAGCATACGATGACCAGAGTTATCACTCAAAATTTGCTGTAATGCAAGCCGGACCATCCTTTGCTTATAAATTAAGCGATAAATTTTCAGTTGGAGTATCGCTACATTTAGTTTACAGCACAATGGAATTCGGGATACCTTTTGGAATGAATCCATCAATTATGAAAGGCGAACCAAACGGTATGCCGGGATTTACTTTCGGACAACTGTTCTCGATGTCACCTGCCTTGGGTGGTTTTGGATATAACGAAGTAATTGCTTCGGCCGATATGAGCAGCTTAAATACAATCAGTTATGGCGGCAAATTAGGGTTTGCTTATAAAGCAAGCGATAAACTGTCGTTCGGACTTAATTTCACTATGCCAACAAAATTGAATTATAAAGGCGGTAAAGCAACAATGGACATGTCGAAACAATTTGAAGATGCTATGGGACGCGCAGTAATGGGTTTATACCAGAATCCCCAGATGCATGGTGCTCCCATTACGACAGCTTTGAATTTAATAGGAGCAAATTTCGGGCAAATGGGCATTGATCTTTCGAAAGGCGTTGCAGCACAATATGACCTGGAGGTAGGCATGAAACTTCCGATGTCATTAGGTTATGGGATGTCGTATTCAGCATCTGACCATTTTAAACTTTCCCTTGATGCCGAATGGGTAAACTGGGCCAATGCGTTCGATAAAATGGAGATAAAACTTACTAATGGAGACAATGACAATGTAAATAAGATGATTGGAAGTCCGGCTTTTAACATCGATTTTCCATTGAAATGGAAAAACACTTTTATTGTGAAAGTTGGTGGTGAATATGATATTACAAAACAATTTACATTGAGGCTGGGCTATGCTTATGGAAGCAATCCTGTTCCGGAAACCACCATTTTTCCTGTATTCCCTGCCGTTGTTGTAAGCCATGTTACTATTGGAGCATCATATAATATCAATGAAAAGATTACGCTGAGTGCTGCTTTTGAAACGGCACTTAACAATAAGGTTACAGCTTCGAATCCAAGCCAAGTGCAATCTGAATTTTCGGGTAGCTCAAGCCAGTTGAGTACAATGATAGGACATTTATCCCTTAACTGGAGACTATAAGATTCCGCTCCGCAATCATTTAATTAAACTCCCTGCGAATCACGGTTCACAGGGAGTTTAATTTTATCGGCTTTTCGTTTTGTTTAAAATTACTAAAATATTGGTTTTACACATTTGCGACTCATTCGTTTTACAACATCATCAAAGTTGTAAAGACTTTCTTTCATAACAGAAGAATTTTCAGCATGGCATGTGAGGCAGGCACCAACTTTCAGGATAGTCTTTTGCTCTGACAGGTTAAAAGGTCGCATTCCTTTTCGTGTTGAAGCCTGATCCTTGCGCTCCTTAAGAAACCCCATCCAGGAATCCTCGGGCAAACCATCGTATTTGTTATTCTCATAAAGCGGATCAAAAGTCCATCTGCCATTAGCAGAATAGGATAATTTACCCCTTCCGTAACCAATTGCCAGCGGATCGTTATGGCACGATTTGCAACTTCGCCCTTCACGCTGTGTAGTATGTGCCGACGAAGGAGCATACAACCGACGAAAAACGGTTTTCTCGCCTTTTTTAAACGACCCTTTATCAATTGTTAAGATCATACCCGGAGTAAAAGTGCTGACCTGGCCGTTTTTCTTTGATTTATCCGTAGCATTTATCCCGAGTACCGGCAGTTCAGCCAGGCCTTCGGTGGAATATTCTATCCAGCTGCCTTTCCTGTCAGTATTTGTGAGCATGTCGTAACCTTTAATCTTACTATCATAACTATTGTGGCAACCAACACATTGCGGCGCCCAGGCGGTATGGCAAGCTTCGCAACTTAGCCGGACATGCGCTTTGCCTTCGGTGCATGTTTTTGCAGGAGGTTTCATAATTACTATGCCGGTGCCTGATTTTTTAATCATACTTAATCGTGAACCGTTTCCCTCAACTATAGTATTTACAAGTGGAATGTTACCCTTTTGGGTGAGTATTACCTGGATTCCTTCAGTTTGAAACTTCCTCAGCCACGAAATCAGCTGAGTTTCCTGGTCGGTTTCCGTCAGATGTCTTGTATTGTTTGCTTTTGAAGTGTGACAATCACTGCATTGAATTTTTACAGCTTCTTCCTTATGCGCGTAATGCTTTCCATCTCCCATCAATTCATACGATCCATGACAGTCAATACAAAGCATTCCTTTCTGGTGATGGATATCAGCAGGCATTTTTACAAAAACACGCTCATCAGGTAAAACCTGGTAGTTGTCCTTGCCTTTGACATTCTCAGGCTTTAGTTCTGTTTCGTGCCAGCCTTCGTAGTTCATCGAAATCCGACCAGACCGGCTATGACAACTTTTACATTTATCATTGGTTATGTTTAGGTCGAGGGCCGGGTGAAACATAGGCAAAGCAGTATCAGAATTTTGCTTTCGTTTCATCTGATCCAATGAAGCTAAAGCTTTTTTATCATATGTGAGATGACAAGCCAGGCAACCACCACCTCTTTCGAGCCATTCGGCCGGTCCGGTTTTTATTTTTTCGTTCCCCAGGTGGCAGCCGGCGCATAAATTCCTCAGATGCTGCCCCGAAGCATTGTTTCCTATATCGTTTATATGTGAAGAAAGGTTTATATCATCCGTTTCGCCAAAAACCCATTTATCAACACTAACAATTCCACTTAACGTTGACATGAGCGAAGTTTTAACTCGGGGTACAATTCCGGGATGACACCCCACATTCCCACAAGTTTCGGAAGCATTAGATAAATTCCCGGGAACCGGGAACATTGTGCTATGAGCTTTGGTTTTATCCAGCGTAAGCGGATCGCCGCCATGGCACGAAAAACATCCTATATATTCGGGTTTGTGCGCACCCGAAAAGCCACTCATTCCTTTGTGACAGGAAACACAGCCTTCGGCATGTCCTTGAATAATAGTCAACTGTGTAGTATCGGCGGCTGAAAAGCTGATTTTTTCAGACTGCAATAAACGCTGAATTTTATACTCATTATCCCATGGCCACTGCCATTGCCACATCGGCCCCCGGAAGAAAAATCCGGTTATTGTTAGCAAGGCATACAGAATTATCATCACAACAAAAAATTGCTTGATGATCCGGGCATACAAAGGCTTTATCCAGGGAATCAGATATATCAACATAAGCAGAATAATCAACCCGGTTGTAATTAATAGCGGATTTGTAACCCAGTGCAGTGTTTCCTGAAGACCCACAAAATACCACGGTCCTTTCATTACCGCATCATTTAATCCATTAATCGGCGCCCTGAACAGAAAACTAAAGAGTGTTATAATTCCTGTGGTTATGAGCAAAGTAAGCAGGTTCACTTTTAAACTCCGGGCATGTTCCATGATGATAACAAAGAGTATCACCGTAGCAGTGGCAGCATGTTGAATGTACAAAACCTGGAAACTATCCTCAGGCCCGATAAATGTTTGTTGCAACATTGTGCCAACCCACGGAATACTGCTGACAAGCGATGACAATATCCGGTGTGCCTGCAAACTATCACCATCCCCTTTTAATATAAAACCTGAAAGCATTACATATAGAGTGAAAATGATTGAAAGCGTTAGTCGGAACCAAACACTCTTCTTTTTAATATTATTTTCTGTGCCTTTCCAGAGATGATCAAAAATATGTATAAGTGTGAGTATCAGAAATAGTTGCGCACTCCAATAATGAATATTACGTAGCAATGAGGCTGCCGGATTTGCAGTGATAAATGAAGTAACTGAAAGATAAGGCGACAAAACATTATATGGCACAACCAGTAAGGCTCCCGAAACTGCACATACAATAATGGAAGCTGTGGCTACCCATCCGTATGTGTCGAAAGCAATGTACCTGCGTATGTTTTCGGGAATTTTCAAACCTTAGATTTTTATTGTGATTTCGCCGGTTTTTGCATCAGTGCTGAAAGGAATAAGCAATAAAGGAAGTCCGGCAGGTCCTTGTAATACTTTCCCTGTTGCTGAATCATACCTTGAACCATGACAGGGACAAACCAGTTGTCCGTCGATTTCCTGGTTTATCCGGCACCCGGCATGAGTGCATTTATTTGAATAAACTTTTAAAGAGGCGGAAGATTTTACCACGATAAATTTATCAAACAAAAAAATACCGGTGCCTAGTTTACCAGCATTAATT
>JBBQGD010000150.1:0-7840 GCA_038322655.1 Bacteroidales bacterium
CAGCACAAGATCCGCAGTCGGTGCAAATATCAGCGTCGATTTTGTAGATATCACCTTCGGAGATAGCCTCAACAGGGCACTCATCAATGCAAGTTCCGCAAGCGGTGCAGTCGTCAGAAATTACGTAAGCCATTTTTTTAAGAGTTTAAAATTTATGATGCAAATATAAGTAGTATTCTTGGTATGGAGTCAGTAAAAGTAATATTAGAATGGTTTAAATCCGGTTTATCAACTTCTGTTTTTAGAAAAATTAACATTGAAATTTTATTCGTATTGCTTAAGTTGTTGGCATACATATAAATACATATGTTCAATCTTCTCTTTTTAGAATACATATAAATAAGATATTATATATCTGTTCTGTTAAAAACTTATACCTTTGTCGCGTTAATCATTCAAAAAAACAAAAGCATGAGCGACCAAACTAACTTCATCGAGAAAGAAGATGTTGTTGTAAAATTTTGTGGCGATTCAGGCGATGGTATGCAGCTTGCAGGAACACTCTTCAGTGATGCAGCTGCTCTTTTAGGCCTCGACCTGGCTACTTTTCCCGACTATCCGGCCGAAATACGCGCACCACATAACACTATTGCCGGTGTTTCCGGTTTCCAGGTTCACGTAGGCAGGAAGAAAATTGAGACTTCAGGTGATTTTGTTGACATACTTGTTGCCATGAACCCGGCTTCTCTTAAATCGAACCTGAAATGGACACGCCCCGGCGCAACCATTATCGTAGATGCCGATTTATTCGACGAAGTTACATATAAAAAATCGGGTTATGATACCAATCCATTGGAAGACGGAAGCCTTGACGGATACAACCTGGTTAAAGCCCCGGTAACTATGTTAACGCGCAATGCCTTACTTCCGTTAGGTATTGACAATAAAACCGCTGATCGTACCCGCAATGTTTTTACTTTGGGTATTATTTACCATATTTTTAGCTGGAAGTTAGATTCAACAGTTAATTATTTCAAAACTAAGTTCAAAAAGAAACCTGAAATGATAGAGGCCAATAAACTGGTTCTCGAAACAGGATACAGTTATGCTGATACTGTTGAAACTTTAGGTTCATCATATCATATTGCCAAAGCTAAATTGCCTGCAGGTCGTTACCGTAATATCACCGGTAACGTTGCTACCGCATGGGGCTTCCTGGCAGCATCAGAGCGTTCGGGAAGGCCTTTGTTCCTGGGATCATATCCAATAACCCCGGCAACTGAAATTCTGATTGAACTTGTTAAGCATAAATCGCTTGGCGCAAAGGTATTCCAGGCCGAAGACGAAATTGCAGGTATCTGCTCCGCTATCGGTGCCAGTTACTCTGGATCTCTTGCATTAACTACTACTTCAGGCCCGGGTCTTTCGTTGAAAAGTGAAGCCATAGGATTGGCTGTTATGACTGAATTGCCATTGGTTATTGTAAACGTTCAGCGTGGGGGACCTTCAACCGGTTTACCTACGAAGAGCGAGCAAAGCGACCTTATGCAGGCATTGTTCGGACGTAACGGTGAAGCTCCCGCTGTTGTAATAGCGGCATCTACACCTGCTGATTGTTTCCATTATGCTTATGAGTCGGCTAAAATAGCCATGGAACATATGACTCCGGTTATTTTACTTACCGATGGTTCACTTGGTAATGGATCGCAATTGTTCCGTATACCTAAAGTGGCCGATCTGCCTTCAATAACTCCGCCAATGGCTGAGCCTAATGATAAAGAGTATAAACCGTACAAACGCGATCCTGAAACGTTGGTTCGAAAGTGGGCAATCCCGGGAACTGAAGGACTTCGTCACCGTATTGGTGGATTGGAAAAGGAAAACATTACAGGTAATGTTAGTACCGATCCAGCCAATCACCAACTTATGACTGATTTGCGCGAAGCTAAAGTGCAGAAAGTGGCTGATTTTATTCCCGAACAAGGAATTGTTGGAGCTAAAAAAGGAGACTTACTTGTTGTAAGCTGGGGTGGAACCCGCGGAACTACTGAGGCAGCTGTTGAAGAACTGCAGAAACAAGGTAAAAAAATCAGCCTTGCTCACTTCCATCATATTATGCCTTTACCTAAGAATACGCACGAGGTTTTGGCTGGATTCAAAAAAATAATTGTTTGTGAACTTAATAGCGGTCAATTTGTTAACTATCTGAGAATGAAAGAACCGGATTACAGTTATAGTCAATATAATAAAGTAATGGGACTTCCGTTTACAGTAACTGAATTGGTAGCCAAGTTTAACGAAATTCTTTAGGAGGTAAAATTATGTTCGAATTTCCAAATAAAACTATAGAACGGTCGGTTGTTGAGCTCAATAAAGCCGATTTTGTTAGCGACCAGATGGTAAAATGGTGCCCTGGTTGCGGTGCCCATGCCATTCTTGCTGCCATAGCCAATGTGTTTCCTAAAATAGGGTATCGTAAGGAAAACTTTATGATGGTTTCCGGTATCGGATGCTCCTCGCGTTTTCCTTATTATGTAAATACCTATGGGTTTCATGGCATTCATGGTCGTGCTAATCCTATTGCATCGGGTATTAAAATTGCAAATCCAAATCTAAGCGTTTGGATTGCCACCGGCGACGGTGATTCAATGGCTATCGGGGGAAACCACTTTATCCATATTATCCGCCGTAATATCGATGTGAACATTGTGATGTTCAATAACCAGATTTACGGTCTTACAAAAGGGCAGTATTCGCCTACCACTCCAATGGGAAGCATTACCAAAACTTCACCCCAGGGAACCATTGAGCATCCGTTTAACCCTGGCGAACTGGTTTTGGGAGCACAAGGAACTTTCTTTGCACGTGCTGTAGACACAAATGTCAAATTAATGACAGAGGTTATGTTCGAAGCGGCCCGCCACGATGGTACTTCAGTAATTGAAATACTGCAGAACTGTGTAATCTTTGCTGACAAAACACACAAAGCAATAACAGATAAAGAAGTACGTGACGATGCCCAAATCCATCTCAGAAACGGAGATCCTCTTATTTTTGGGAAAAACCGCGATAAAGGCATACGTCTTAAAGGCACTCAACTTGAAGTTGTAAAATTGGGCGAAAAAGGAATTACAGAAAAAGATCTGCTTGTTCACGATCAGTATCAGCAGGATCCGGGAGTACATTTAATGCTTGCTAAAATGTACCCGCCTCATTTTCCTGTTGCTTTGGGCGTTATCCGTTCAGCCATGTATCCGACTTACGATGATTTGGTTGAAGAGCAGATTGCCCAGGCAAAAACTACGAGTAAAATTCTTTGTGTTGATGATCTGCTAAACAGTGGCGATACGTGGGAAATAAAATAACTGATTTTTGATAGTTACAAAAAGCCTCTGGTTTCCAGGGGCTTTTTTTTAACCAGCTTGTAAACCGGGAAATCTGCCCTGATTTTAAGACCTGGCAGCTTTATAATCTTAACGAAAGAAATTATTTGTAGATTTGGGCAGCTAATATTTAAATTATTTAATTAAACACCTACCAGGACTGCAATATCTGCCAGGTTCCTATTTTTCGTTGACAATGAAAATCAAGCTTAACAGCATTATCAAAATATCTGTAACATTGGCTATTCTGCTCTTTCTCTTTTGGAAAGTGGAATTTAATGTCAAAGGATTTGAAGATAAACTCAGTTCGGTTCGCATAGGTTATTACTTGCTTTCGCTGTTAGGCGTAATATTCGTACTTGGAATAAAAAGTTACCGATGGCGTATACTTATCAGTAACGAAGACGCTAAATACTCTGCTTATAAAGCTTTTGCTGCATATATGTCGTCCGATGCCATCGGAATTGTTACACCGGGCCGGATTGGCGAAATTGCTCGTCTATATTACGTGAGGCAGGACACAGCAATTACTTTTTATTCAGCTTTTAAAACCATTGTTTCGGACCGCATTTTCGATTTCACAATGTTAGGCTGGTTCGGCCTTTCGGGCATGCTGTTTTATTTTAAAACATTCGGTGACTACCCGGGATTGTATTATACACTTGGCGTTTTAGCGCTTTTTGTAATCGGCTATATTATTGGCATTAAGTTGCTTGCAATACTTTTAGGTTTCAAAAATGTCAGGCGTCTACCGGTTATTAAATTTATTTACGAAAGTTTCATGGCTGTTATCGGAAAGCATTCGCTTACTATGTGGGCAATTACGTTGCTGGCCTATTTTATGTATTTCGGATTTTCGTGGCTGATTATGATCTCATTACATTTAAGCCCTTCATATATAGATGTGGCTTTTATCATGAGTATTATGAGCTTGAGCACCATAATTCCGTTGTCGGTAGCAGGTTTCGGTACACGTGAAGCTACGCTGGTACTGTTATTTTCGTATTACGGTTTAGCCAGTGAAACTGCTATTTCATTTTCGCTTATGCATTTTACTGCTTTTTTTCTTTGGGGCGGATTAATTGGACTGGTTTTCTGGCTGTTGATGCCTATTTCATTACAACAGGTTAAAGACGATTCGAAAAGTATATTCTTGTTGTTTAAACCTGAACCGGAAGAAAAGCAGGAGTAAAACCAACCTTTTATATGGACAATGATCCAAAATTTTTAAATTTGCTTTGAAAGGGGAAACGAAAAGTTTCATTTTCTTTATATTATGTGTGTTCACAAATAGTATTTTGTTAAAGTGCATATGAATAAACGTAATACCCTGAAGTCAGTTTTATCCTTTAAATCTTTGGTCTTCCTGATTTTCCCTACTGTATTCCTTTTTTTTGCCTTGGCTTTTAATCGCACCCATTTTGGGAATGACCCGGAGTATGCCTACCTGATGAACGGTATCAATATTGGGATGCTGAAACCAGTGGGTCATACCGATAATCCCGGAACTACAGTTCAAATGTATAGTGCGGTAGTTTTGCGCTTCGCCTACCAGATTCAGCCGGATAAAATTGAAGGATTTCAGAAATATATGCTTCGTAATGGTGATCGCTACATTGAACTTGAGCGAAAAGGTCTTATAGTTATAAATAGTCTTGTTATGATGCTGCTGGGTATGATTTCGTGGCTGATGCTGCGTAATGTCTGGTTAAGCCTGTTATTGCAGCTCATGCCTTTCACTTCGGCCAATCTCACGGAACATGTTTTTACAAAAGTATCGCCTGAACCTGTTCTGTTGATGGCAACAGCAGCATTGATACTTCTGGTTCTGAGATTCTATTCGCGAGAGGAGAAAGATGATAAAAAATATGCCTTATACTTTGCGTTAGTTGTTGGCTTCGGGCTGGCCACCAAGGCAACATTTTTACCTTTAATTTTAATCCCGCTTATTCTGCTCCGGGGCAAAATCCTTCGAAAAAAATTTCTTTTATTAACGATACCATTTTTTGTGCTATTTACCTTACCGGCTCTGCCACAATACCCGCATATGGCTAAATGGTTCCTTCTGCTTACGGCCCATACAGGCACTTATGGTGAAGGAGGTCTGGGAGTAATCAGCCCAATGAAATATTTTAATGATTTGGTCTTGATTTGTATTAACAATCCTATACTCTCAATAACCTTGTTGGTTTCTGCATTGATTATTGTTGCATCCTTTTTCAAATCAACTTTTAAGTCAGATCTTGAAAATAATCAGGTATTCAGGATCATAACTGCTCTATCTGCGGCACAACTGGCTGGTTTATTGATGGTAGCCAAGCACTATCACTCCAATCATTATCTTATCCCCGAATTATGCCTGATGGCAATAAACTGGATATTTATTTTCTTTTACCTTAAGGAGAAACTTCCGTTAAAATTCAGGAAAGCTTTTGCATTGTTCCCGTTACTATTATTATTGATTGTTTCCACCTTGGTTATTCTAAACAGGAATTGCCTTCAGAAAGCCAACCAGGGCTATATCAATTCGAATCAGGATTTTACCAGAATGAAGAATCTGCTTAATACAGAGTATAAAGATTACACCCTTGCATATTATTATCCCACATCCATAAATTCCTATTCAGCGTTACGATGGGGTAATGTTTACTCATTGTTTAATCACACCGAAGCTTTGAAGACGCTTTATCCTGAAGGATATTTTTTTGATACCCGAACTAATTATTTCAGTTTATGGGAAACTCCGGTGGCTGGAGTTACAATGAGTAAAATCGCGCAAGGCAAGCTGCTTATTATCGGCGGGCCTTTTGATGAAACGGAAAAACTAAAAATTGAACAAAGCGGGCTTAAGCTGACACGAGTTTACCTCGGAATTACACAAATAATATATAAGGTCGACCTGCCTTTTGATTCCGGAAAGCCATTGAGATGATATATTTCAGGTTGACATACTGTAATTTTCAGGTAAAGTACCACATATTAACTTTCAGAAATGTATTCTTTTGTTAATTTTGCATGCTTTTCACATTCATTTGTAACATATAAAAGTGCAGTGGGAATTTTATACTAATCTTTGACAAAATATCAGGTGTAAATGGTATTTAGCTGAAAAATATAAAAATCAGGAAAAATGATAAACGGGAAAAAAATTGTGGTTGTTCTTCCGGCCTATAATGCCGGTCAGACACTTGAAATCACTTACAAGGAAATTCCTTTTGAAATTGTGGACGAAGTTGTACTTGTTGATGACCGCAGCCGGGATAATACTATAGAAGTTGCCCGGCAGATTGGCATTAAACACGTAATTGAACATGAGCGGAATAAAGGCTATGGAGGGAATCAGAAAACCTGTTACGACACAGCAATAAAATTAGGTGCTGATATAGTGATCATGCTACATCCTGACTATCAGTACACGCCAAAACTTATTCATTCCATGGCTTACATGATTGCCAACGATATATATCCGGTTGTTTTAGGTTCACGTATCCTGGGTAATGGTGCGCGCAAAGGAGGAATGCCATTGATTAAATACATCTCCAACCGGGGATTGACTTTAATTCAAAATATTCTGATCAACCAAAAACTTTCCGAATACCATACGGGTTACAGAGCTTTCTCTAAGGAAGTATTGAATGCTATTGATTATCATGCTAACAGCGACGATTTTGTTTTCGATAACCAGATGATGTCGCAGATTATTTATGCCGGATTCCCTGTAGGAGAAATCACCTGCCCTACCAAATATTTCAAGGAAGCCTCAAGCATAAACTTGTCGCGAAGTACAGTTTATGCGTTAGGTGTATTGAAAACCTCCATGTCGCATTTTATGAACAAAATGGGCATTTTGCATTCCAGGAGGTATCATTCCTGAAATTAAACAGTAAAGACGCGATTTATCGCGTCTCTAAAATAACCGTTTCCACTGTCAAACACCCTGAGGGTGTGCAGACACTCTTCACTCTTCACTTTTCACTTTTCACTAATACCCCATCGGCATCCATTCAAGTTTAAGGTCATCAATATAAATTTTGTCCTTACCGGTATACCAAACATAGGCTTTATACGTGCCGTTAACCGGTGTGTTCCGATTGACAGCATCAATAAATGAAAGTTCGAACCAATCACCTGGTTTATAGTTGGTTTCAGTGCTTTTAGCAACATTATATTTAAATACTTTGCCATTCTCATCGTCAACTTCTACAACAAGTATAGCTTCGCCTTTTTCATCGGACGATGGAATCAGAATACGGACACTTGCTCTCAATGAAATATCACTGATGCCAGGTAAATTCTTAAGTTTATCTTCTACCGTAGGACTATAAATATACTCACTGGTCATCAGGATTGATTGCTTGCCACTGTAACTTTCGGCTGTAGAAACATGTTTCATCTGATCCTCTGTTAAGTTGCTTTCGAAATCGTTGAAATAAAACTGTTTGTAAACTAGCTTTGTTGTGTCGCGCGGAGCTTTCATAAATATGGCAAGTTTATATCTTTCGCCACCAATAACGGTG
>JBBQGD010000151.1:0-7785 GCA_038322655.1 Bacteroidales bacterium
GATAGATGCGCTCAGTTACGTAAATCCGGTTGCTGATTTGATTGGTTTTTATAACAAACAATTTTCTTCGCTGTCGGATGCGATTAATGAATGGGACAGAAAAACACGGGCATCTCTTGAAAAGGAAAAACAAAATAATGAAGCGATAAATAAAAATGATAAAGAACTCACCATCAGGAAGAATGCCACGGCCAAACCTTTCACGAAGGAAATTACCGACCAGAATAATTCACTTGTTCAGTTATGGGGCAAGCAAAAAAGCATCAAAGTTGATATGATCAATGAAGAAAAAGCATTGATAGAGGAATTAAAAAAAATCAGCAACGAAACACAATCCGCAATAGATTCAAAATATAAAGAAGTAAGCAAAAATGTAAAAAGTGCAGCTTCCGACCCTTCACTGGGCGAAACCGCGAAGACAACTGCTATTCCAAAACAAAAATTCAGCAGCAATGTAACCAATCATTTTGCCCCGGTGGCTATGATGCTGGTTTGTTATCAGAACGAAATCATTTCATTACAGGATTTCATTGTTGCCTGGAATGAAAAAGCATCAGCCATTATTCAAAAGGATGCTGAACTCAAAAAACAGTCGGAACCGCTGGAAAATGAATTGTCGCAATACCTGGCCACTACCAAGCAGAATCAAAAGTTAAAGAAACAGGAAATTTCATCATTGAAAAAGCAATGTGATAACATTGATAAAGAGAGAAAACAACTTACCAAACAAATGGGGACGGATAGTGACAAACTGGCTGATGATCTGAATAAACTGAAGGTTGAGGCTCAAAATGTTGTTAAGGAAAGGTTTACCGATATTATTGAAAATGTGCAGCACTCATACCAGGATAAATTTAATTTATAAAAACTACTGATGTTCAGCAAAGTACAAATAAACCATACGCGATCTGCCTGGTTATCCGCCTGTTTCCTGGTAGGCGCATTTGTATGTATTTTATTCCCTGTAAATTCATTTGCGCAGGACAAGATTTATAAAACAGACAAATCAATTATTGATGCCAAAGTTTTGGAAATCAGTACTACGGAAATAAAATACAAAAAGTTCAGCAATCAGAGCGGACCATCCTATATCGTTCCTGTAAAAGATGTGTCGATGATTGTATATGAAAACGGCGAAAAAGAAACATACAACCAACAACCATCTGCAGTAAATCCTTCCGCGAAGACGACTTCAGCAAACAGCAGCGCAGCATCAGGCCCGGTTTCCTCAATTGATAAAGCCCGCAATTATATTCTCACAGAGAATATAAACGAAGCCATTGCCGCCTATGGCAAACTCATAAAAACAAATGTAACCGATCCCGTACTACTTGCCGAAGATGCATATTCCCTGGCTTTAGCCGGAATTTATGATGCAGCATTAATGCGCCTCGACCGGTGCAGGTCCTTAGGAGCCATTTCGCCGGAAATAAACTTTTTTACCTCGCAGGTTTTTGCATTAATGGGCTATAATGATCTTGCCAACGAATATTGGAAGGCTACAGATATCAATAAAGCGCCTGGCTGGATATTTTCGAAATCGGTAGTTTTATTGCAGAAATACAAATGTAAGAGCCCGGTTTCGTCAACCAAAAGCCGCGATGAACTGATAGCAAATTTTAAACACGCCAATGAGCTGGCTTCTCAAAATCAATATTTTCAATCCGTTGCTTTGTTTCACGACATTGTAAGCATCTATCCTAATGAATACCTGCCTTATGTGGGCTATAGCATCACCCTTGAAAAAACCGGCGCTTTCGAAAAATCAGCTCAAACCATTGAAAAGGCCATTTCGTTAATCGGAACCAGTGCAGAGGACCAGTCAAAAAAGCAATTGCTCGAAAAACGCCTGGCCACCATCCGCCAGAATATGACATTGCTACCATCGCCTTATTCGGCACCGGCTATCAAAGCACCTAAAATTCAGGATGTTGCAAGCCCTCAAATGATGGCTTACGCTGGCGGAATGATGGCGCCTTCCTATCTAAGCATGAATGGCAGAATCGGGTATTTTATTTCGGAATCCAGTAATGCTTCGTTTGATGTAGGAATTCTGAAAAACGCAGAATATTCATCTACCAATTTAGGGTTGTCAGTTTATAATCAGAAAAACGGTTTTGTATCCGGAGCCGGACTTTTGCTCTCTGCCGCCAACGGGACTACAACGTTTGCACTTAAAATATCAGTTGGTTACAGCAAAATGAATAAGAACCGGTCATCAAGCTTTAACATATTCCTGGATGTTAACCGAACATTGGCGAAAGAATCCTATACCACAGCTAGTCTGTCAATTGGCAGAAGCTTTTATTTCGGGAAAAGAAAATGAAACAACTATTAGTCATATTATTTGCTGTTGCGATGGGTTTTCATCAAACTTATGCTCAGGATTCCCAAAAGCTGGAATCATTCAGAGCTAATGTGTTGACGCAATACAGCATGTATTTTAGTCAGGCTCAGATTACTGAAAACGGCCAACTGGAGCTGTCGGCTATTGACAAATATATTTTACTGTCCGAAGACGTTAAAAGCGGGGTCATACTAAAAATCACAACAGCCTGGCGTGATTCGTTGGTATTGGTACAATATGGATCCAAACGTGAACTTTGGGGCTGGAATTCCACAATGAATACTGCTAAATTACTCGATGAATGGGATATAGCTCTGCCAGCGGCTGCCAATGTTCAGGCTATAAATACACAGAAAACAGTAATGCATCCATGGTTTTGCTATGGCGGAGGTCAGGTGCTCTACAACAGCCAGCAAAACCTTACCGTTTCGCTAAATGCCCGTCTTGGTTTTTTTCTACTCCTGAACCGTTGGGATTTAGCAACCACTTTTTCGGTTGGAAGTACCGGGAATGTCGATGCAACAGGTACTCCCTGGTCAAATATCGGCGTAATGAGCAGAGTGCATTTCCCAATTAAAAAATCAGGAATCATTCCAAATATCGGCGCCGATATTACATTGGCTTCATTTGGTGATGCTCAAACCACTTATGTACCTTCGCTTGTGCTAGGCGTGAGCTGGTTTGTTGGTATTGGCCGCTTGGATATTGGAATAAAAATCGGCGATATTACAACAGGAATGGGTGGTTATACCATGTACCCTGCAATGAAAACTTCAAAATAATTATTCCCGATATTGACGCTGGGTGAGAATAAACCGATAACAACCAGCCGATAAAATACCCGTAGAATTTCTTTGATTTGATAACAACGCGGATAAATATTTTTCATAACTAATTAAATCATAGCAGATTCAAATCAAATTGTTACTAATCTGTACAAAATGAAGCTTACAATTCCAATTCAGCTATTATTTCTGGCAACAGCTATAATTTACAGTACGTACAGTTGCACTAAAGAAAAAGACCCGGCTCCGGACCTTGAAATTGGTGCAGATTATGGTGGTGGAATAATTTTTTATATCGACAGTACAGGACAACATGGTTTCATTTGCGCATCCTACGATCAGTCGTTTGCATCAACATGGAATAATGGCACCGACCTGATAACCAATGCAACGGCTACCGGATTGGGTGACGGCAAAGCAAATACAGCAGCTATTGTTGCTGCCCAGGGAGCAGGAAATTATGCTGCCCAAATATGCAACGACCTGGATATCAATGGATATAATGACTGGTATCTTCCATCCAAATCAGAGTGTTTTTACATGTATTTTAACCTGAAAACATTAAGGGGCCTTGGCCATTTTACTGATACCCTTTACTGGAGTTCGACAGAAGCCAGTATTGGCAACGCATATTCCCAGTATGCAAACGATGGCTATCCGCCAAACGGAGGATATTATAAAAATGTAGCTTATTATGTTCGTGCCATAAGGGCTTTCTAACTATTTTAAAAGCACAATTACAACTAAGTGAATCTTTCAAAATAACATCCCCAAATCAATGTCTGATTTAGGAAAACTATAATTCATGAAATATTTTTACTTTTAAACTTTAACCCCACCCGCCCTACGTGTTCATTAAAAAAATACAAATACTATACATAGTTTACTCGACACAAAGAACAGTTAATGATTTCAGCGCTGCCAGTAAATGAAAATACCAATAAAATACTCCTCATCCGCCTTCGGCACCTTCTCCTCAGGGAGAAGCACCCCAAAATACTCATCATTAGGATAAAAAATTGGTTTATATAAAACTGAGTATTTGTACTTTTATTTAAATAAAATCAAGCAATGGCCTAAATTACTAAATCTTTCCAGGGAATTCTGAATTTTGGCTCAAAAAAGGAAACTTTAGAATTTGCCAAAGAACTTCGAAAAATCGAAACCGATGCGGAAAAATTACTTTAGAAACACTTGCGAAACAGGAAATGTGCGGGATTGAAATTCAGATGACAACATCCAGTTAAAGAATTTATTATCGACTTTTATTGCCATGAACTTATGCTTGGTATTGAAATTGATGGGTCAGTGTACGATACAGATGAGGCAAAAGAATATAATTTAAATCGCAAGGCTGAAATTGAAAATCTTGGCATTACCATTCTCAGATTTAGTAATCAACAAGTGCTCTACTCTATTTCAGGAATATTGGAAGAAATTCAACTAAAAGCAAATGAAATACAGCAGAGGAGAAGGCAGGGTGAGGTGATAAAAGCCGGTTTTTTTCAAAAGGCTCCTCATCCGACTTCGGCACCTTTCCCTCTAGGAGAAGGACCCCAATTACTTATTTTTAGGATGAATTGTGATTCGTATAAATTTGATTATTTGTACTTTTATTTAAATTAATCAAGCAATGGTATGAAAATCAAAGCAAAAAACAACCATACAATTTTATTGCGTAAGCTTGTATCTGATGACATTGACAAATTGTGTGAATATTTAAACCTTTTAGGATCAGATACTCTTAAGCGATATGGCCCTCATAGGTTTGATAAAGAATCCGTTATCGAAATATACAAGCATTCTGATGAATATGAAGGATATATTGCCCAGGATATAGAATCTTCCGAATTTATAGCCTATTCAGTTATTAAGATGGGTTACCTTGAGCATGATGGCTCCCGCTTGCATTCCTATGGATTATTGCCTGACGAAACGACAGACTGCACCTTCGCTCCTTCCGTAGCCGATCAATGGCAGAGCCAGGGAGTTGGAAATGCCCTATTTAACTTTTTACTTCGGGATTTGAAAACCAAAGGAATCAGGAGAATCATTTTGTGGGGCGGTGTTCAGAACGACAACAAGAAGGCAGTAAATTATTACATAAAAAATGGTTTCAAAAAAGTCGGACATTTTGAACATAATGGCCCGAATGACGATATGATATTGGATATTAATTAGTTTGGTTTACAGTCACTATGCATTAGTAAGAATCCATTCATATTCAGATATTACTAACGAAACCAGTTATTTAACCCGGTTCGTATTGTCATCTATCTGTCGATTCGGCAGTAAAAAAACCATTGGCCCGGTTATTGAACCGTAAACATCTTTCATAACAATGTTGTTTATAAATATAGATTCCGGATTTAAAATACACAAAAAGATGAACAGACAAATTATATTAAAATCGCGGCCAACAGGAATGCCTGTTGCAACAAATTTCGAGATATCAGAAACCCCAATTCCATCACCGCAAGAAGGTGAATTACTTGTTAAATCGCTTTATATCTCAGTGGATCCTTATATGCGTAGCCGCATGAGCGATGCCAAATCATATGTTCCTTCATTTGAATTAGAAAAACCCCTGGATGGCGGCGTGGTAGCTGAAGTAATTGAGAGTCGCCACCCTGATTTTGTTAAAGGAGACACCGTTCTCGGTCACCTTCAATGGAAGGAAGTACAAACCGTTGGCGCCACAGCCATGACCAAAATCGATAAATCAGTTCCGCTTAGCTATTACCTGGGAATCCTCGGTATGCCGGGATTAACGGCGTATTTCGGGTTGAATGAAATAGGGAAGCCCGTTAAAGGTGAAACCGTAGTTGTTTCAGGTGCCGCCGGTGCAGTGGGAATGGTAGTCTGCCAGATTGCCCGTATCAAAGGTTGCCGGGTGGTTGGAATTGCCGGAAGTGATGAAAAAAATGCATACCTGAAGGATGTTCTGAAAGTGGATGAGGTCATTAATTATCACACCGAAAAAAATATGAAAGCTGCAATTGCACGCACCTGTCCCGATGGCGTTGATGTGTATTACGACAATGTAGGAGGTGAGATTTCGGATGCCGTATTTGCAAATATCAACAAATTCGCCCGTATCATACTTTGCGGTCAGATATCAATGTATAACAACACCGAAGTACCTGTCGGACCGAGGCCCCAACCACTTATGGTTAAAAAAAGCGCGTTGATGCAGGGTTTCATTGTCAGTAATTTCTCCGATCGTTTCGGTGAAGGCATACAGCAACTCGCAAAGTGGCTTGGCGAAGGAAAACTTACTTACCAGGAAACCATCGTAGAAGGTTTCGAGAAATTACCTGAAACGTTCCTGGGACTTTTCCATGGGAAAAATACCGGAAAACTACTGGTTAAAATGTAAGGCTGAAAACGCATACCATTTTCTCTTAACAGAGTAAATCATAATCAGGAAGAGTTTGAATAATGAATAGCGAATAATGAATAACGAATAATGAACAAATAAAAGGTTCTATACTTCAGCATTCAATATTCCTTGTTCATTATTCGATATTTTATTAGCCATTTAATTCGGGATTTCACAAAATAAATATCAACTAATAAAAAAAACTTATGAATAACTTTAATTTTTATAATCCTGTCAAAATACTTTTTGGCAAAGGGAAAATTGCAGAACTCAGTACAAATATTCCCGAAAATGCCCGTATTCTTATGACTTACGGTGGCGGAAGCATCTTTAAAAACGGTGTTTACGACCAGGTAAAGGTTGCTTTGAAAGGTTTCAACGTGGTTGAATTCGGCGGCATTGAACCAAATCCGCACTACGAAACTTTGATGAAAGCGGTAGAAGTTGTTAAAGCCGAAAAAATCGATTTCCTGCTTGCGGTAGGTGGCGGATCCGTACTGGATGGAACCAAATTTATTGCTGCCGCTTCGCTTTACGAAGGAGAACTGGCTTGGGATATAGCCGCAAAATCTATTGCCGTAACTAAAGCTTTGCCTCTTGGTGCAGTGCTTACCCTGGCTGCAACCGGTTCCGAAATGAACAGTGGCGGAGTGATTTCACGCGAAGCAACTCAGGAGAAATTTGCATTCGGATCGCCGGTGCTGTTTCCAAAATTCTCAGTTCTTGATCCTCAGGTTACTAACAGTCTGCCTCAGCGGCAGGTTGCCAACGGAATTGTAGATGCCTATGTTCATGTAATTGAGCAATATCTTACTTATCCTGTAAATTCACCGGTTCAGGATAGGTTCGCCGAAGGAATTCTGCTTACGCTTATTGAAGAAGGCACTAAAGCTATAAACTCCGAAACACCGGATTATGAAAATCGTGCAAACCTGATGTGGGCTGCCACAATGGCACTGAATGGCATAATCGGTGTAGGTGTTAAAAATGATTGGTCAACTCACATGATAGGCCACGAACTCACAGCTTTTCAGGGTATAGACCATGCGGTTACACTGGCAATCGTACTTCCCGGAGTACTCAGGCTGATGAAAGACAAACGCCGCGAAAAACTGCTTCAATATGCTTCACGAGTTTGGAATATCAACGAAGGCACCGATGAGCAAAAGATTGAATCAGCCATTCAGCAAACGGAAGCATTCTTCCGCCAGGTTGGTATTATGACCCGACTGGGCGAGCACAAGGTTGGCCAGGATACTATCGACCGTATT
>JBBQGD010000152.1:0-7753 GCA_038322655.1 Bacteroidales bacterium
CTTATTCCTTATCTAATTTGTACTTCGCAACATTCATTCCGAATTCGAGGCCTTTGGTTTTTACCAGGTCTTCCAGTTCGGTGAGCGACTTTTTACCGAAATTGCGGAATTTCAATAAGTCGTTTTTGTTAAAAGCTACCAGTTCGCCGAGGGTTTCAACATCAGCAGCTTTCAGGCAGTTGAGGGCACGTACCGAAAGATCCATATCCACCAACTTGGTTTTGAGTAACTGGCGAATATGAAGTGTATTTTCATCAAATTCTTCAGCTACAGCTTTTTCTTCAATATCCAGTGTGATTTTCTCATCACTGAAGAGCATGAAGTGATGGATCAGGATTCTTGCTGCTTCTTTTAAAGCATCTTTAGGATGAATTGATCCGTCAGTTTTAATTTCCAGTATAAGTTTTTCGTAGTCAGTTTTTTGCTCAACACGGAAGTTTTCCATGCTAAACTTTACATTTTTGATAGGTGTATGAATTGAATCCATAAAAATGGTTCCTATGTGAGCGGTAGGAATTTTATTTTCCTCAGCCGGTACATATCCCCTGCCTTTATTAACACTAATCTCAATGTTTAACTTAACCGAAGGTTCCATGTGACAGATAACTATCTCCGGATTCAGAACCTGGAAAATCGAAAGGTGCTTGGCTATATCACCAGCAGTGAAAGTATCCTTACCGGTAACAGTAAAGTTAATTTTTTCACTTTCTTCCGATTCAATTTGTTTACGGAACCTGACTTTTTTCAGATTAAGAATTACGTCTGTTATATCCTCAACAACGCCTTTTACCGATGAAAATTCGTGTTCAACTCCGTCGATGCGTAAGGAAGTAATAGCATATCCCTCTAATGAAGAAAGCAAGATCCTGCGCAATGCATTACCTATTGTGATACCAAAGCCAGGTTCGAGAGGACGGAATTCAAAAGTTCCATCAAACTCGTCAGCCTGTATCATGATAACCTTATCAGGTTTCTGGAATGCTAAAATAGCCATAAAGTCTTTTTTTAAAAATATTGCAAGATAATAAATTACTTCGAGTACAATTCCACTATGAGTTGCTCCTTAATGTTTTCAGGAATTTCCTCACGTTCCGGGAAGTTCATGAATTTTCCGGTCAGCATTGCGCCATCCCATTCGAGCCAGGAGTAACGCATTATACGTCCCTGAAGTGAATTAAGAATAACTTCCATTGATTTGGAACGTTCGCGGACAGCTATCACATCACCTTTATTACATTCGTATGAAGGGATATTCAGTACTTTTCCGTTAACGGTAATATGTCCGTGTCCAACCAACTGGCGTGCGCCATCACGTGTAGGCGATATTCCCAGACGGAAAACCACGTTATCAAGACGGGATTCAATAAGCTGCAGAAGAATTTCACCGGTAACACCTTTTTTGCGGGTTGCTTTTTCAAATATGTTCCTGAATTGTTTTTCCAGGATACCATAGGTATATTTAGCTTTTTGTTTTTCCTGCAACTGAACACCGTATTCCGATTGTTTCTTGCGGCGTTTATTCTGTCCGTGCATTCCGGGAGGATAGTTCTTTTTTTCGTATGACTTGTCGGGCCCGTAGATAGGTTCCTTAAATTTTCTGGCTATCCTTGTCTTAGGACCAATATATCTTGCCATAAAGCTTGTTAATTATGTATTATTAAACTTATTGTTCTTAAATATCGAAGTAAGAGGTTGATATTAAACCCTTCTGCGTTTAGGAGGTCTGCAACCATTGTGCGGCAATGGAGTGATGTCCTGAATTTCAGTAACCTCAATGCCAGCTGTATGGAGCGTACGTATAGCTGATTCTCTTCCTGAACCCGGGCCTTTAACGTAAACTTTAACTTTGCGGAGTCCAAGATCATAAGCTACTTTTGAACAATCCGTAGCAGCCATTTGAGCAGCATAAGGAGTATTCTTTTTGGAGCCTCTGAATCCCATTTTCCCTGCCGAAGCCCAGGAAATAACCTGTCCGGCATTGTTAGTAAGCGAAATGATGATATTATTGAAGGATGCCGAAACATAAGCTCTTCCGGTAGCTTCAACTTTAACAACTCTTTTCTTCGATGCTTTGGTGGTCTTTGCCATAGTAAAACTATTTTTACTTTAAATGCATTCTTATTTAGTTGCTTTTTTCTTGTTAGCAACAGTCTTTTTTCTACCCTTACGTGTACGGGCATTGTTCTTAGTGCTTTGTCCACGCAGCGGAAGGCCTAAACGGTGACGGACACCACGGTAACAACCTATATCCATCAATCGTTTAATGTTTAGCTGTACTTCTGAGCGAAGCGCACCTTCTACTTTAAAACTGTCGTTGATAATCGAGCGGATGTTATTCTGCTCATCATCATTCCAGTCCTGAACTTTTTTATTACGGTCGATACCGCACTGATCCAGGATACTTTGGGCTGAGTTAAGGCCGATGCCATAAATGTATGTCAGACCTATTTCTCCTCTTTTGTTTTTTGGTAAATCAATACCAGCAATACGTGCCATATATATTAATAGCTTTGGGGATTACACAATTATTAACCTTGCCTTTGTTTGTACTTGGGATTCTTTTTATTGATCACATAGATTCTCCCTTTCCTGCGCACGATTTTGCATTCAGGTGTTCTTTTCTTAACTGATGCTCTAACTTTCATTGCTTGAGTTATTTCTTAGGTGTTTTATTCTTTATTTATAACGGAAGTTAATTCTTCCTTTACTCAGGTCGTATGGTGACATTTCAATTTTAACTCTATCGCCAACCAGGATTTTAATGTAGTGCATCCTCATCTTCCCTGAAATATGCGCTATGATCATATGCCCGTTTTCCAGTTCAACCCGGAACATAGCATTACCCAGCGATTCCTTCACTATACCATCCTGCTCGATTACAAGTTGTTTTGCCATTTATTACCTTGTTATTAGTATATCAGGATTAATAACCTGTTCAATTTCACTGAAACTTGACAAAATGTCAGCTCCGTCATTTCGTATTACTACAGCGTGCTCAAAATGTGCTGAAGGTTTTCTATCCATGGTACGGATAGTCCATCCATCATTTTCCTGCGTTACCTGCCTTGTGCCCAGGTTGATCATCGGTTCAATACAGATAACCATTCCGGCTTCCAGTTTCGGTCCATTGCCCCGGCGTCCGTAATTAGGGACTTCGGGTTTTTCGTGCAAACTGCTACCAAGACCATGCCCAACCAAATCGCGAACTACTGTATAACCAAAGCTTTCAACATAGGTTTGTACTTCGTAACCGATATCACCCACACGTTTCCCGGCTGCAATTACGCCAATACTTTTCAACAGTGAGTCATGAGTCCGTTTCATCAAAAGCTCCATTTCAACTGCCACAGGGACAAGTCCAAATGAAAAAGCTGAATCGCCGTAATATCCATCAATAATGGTACCACAATCAATTGAAACCAGATCACCTTCCTTCAGTTCGCGTTTACCAGGTATTCCATGAACTACTACTTCGTTTACCGATACACAAAGCGTTGCAGGAAATCCATGGTATCCTTTAAAAGCAGGTTTTGCTTTATGATCACGGATAAACTCCTCAGCTATTTTATCGAGAGCAAGTGTAGTAACTCCTGGCTTCATATGCCTGGCAACTTCCGCTATCGTTTTTCCAACAAGTAAAGAACTCGTACGTATTTTTTCAATTTCTATTTCAGTCTTAACAAGAGCCATTATTGCATTTTTACAACTAATTAAAAGGCTGCAGCAGATGTACGCCCTTTGATACGGCCTGATTTTGTTAGTCCTTCGTAATGACGCATCAATAAGTGACTTTCAATTTGTTGCAGTGTATCTAACACAACACCTACAAGAATAAGCAATGATGTACCACCGTAGAACTGTGCAAACTGTGAGCTTACACCTGCCAAACGAACCAATGCAGGCATTATAGCTACAAATGCAAGAAACAAAGAACCAGGGAAGGTGATTTTTGACATTACTCCATCTATAAAATCTGCAGTTTTCTTTCCGGGTTTAACGCCAGGAATGAATCCATTGTTTTTCTTCATATCTTCAGCCATCTGGTTGGGGTTAACCGTAATAGCTGTATAGAAATAGGTAAAGACAATAATCATTAATGCATAGGTAAAGTTATACCAGAAACCATTTATGTTAGTAAAGGCTGCAGCAAATCCCTGAAGGCTTTCGCTACTAGCAAAACCAGCAATTGTTAAAGGCAGAAACATGATTGCCTGTGCAAAGATGATCGGCATTACACCGGCAGCATTAACCTTTAAAGGAATATACTGACGTACACCGCCGTACTGTTTGTTACCAACAACACGTTTTGCATATTGAACCGGTATCTTTCGTGTTCCCTGAACTAGAAGAATACACAGTAGCACTACAAGAACCAGTACAACAATTTCAACGATAAACAAAACAAGTCCACCTCCTTTTTGCTCCATCCGCGCGAGGAATTCGCTGAACAGTGCAAAGGGTAAACGAGCTATGATACCAATCATAATGATCAGTGATATACCATTCCCAAGACCTTTATCTGTTATCTTCTCGCCGAGCCACATTACAAACATGGTGCCGGCTACCAGGATTACAACTGAGGAAACCCAGAAGAATACCGATGGTGAAGTTACATTAGGATCAAAAGGAGTAATAGCTTGTGCAGGTAATTGCGAAATAAGGTTAGCAATATATCCCGGAGCCTGCAAAGCAGTTATAAGAACCGTTAAATAACGCGTAATCTGGTTAATCTTTTTACGTCCGCTTTCGCCTTCTTTCTGTAGTTTCTGGAAATATGGAATAGCCATACCCAGCAACTGTATTACGATAGATGCCGAAATATAAGGCATAATACCCAGGGCGAAAATTGAAGCATTACTGAACGCTCCACCGGAGAACATATTCAGCAATCCCAACAGTCCATCAGAAGATTGATTTTTTAAAGCCATCAATTGCTGGGGGTCAACTCCGGGAATAGTAACAAACGATCCGAACCTGTATATCAAAATCAAGCCTAAGGTATAGCCGATCCTGTTACGAAGTTCGTCGATCTTATAAATATTTTTAATTGTCTGAATAAAGCGTCTCATTAAGTTCAGAGTTTTGTGACAGTTCCACCTACTGATTCGATTGCCTGAATAGCTTTCTCAGAGAAAGCATTGGCTGAAACATTTAATTTTGCTTTCAGCACTCCCCGACCTAATATCTTGAGAAGATCCTTTTTCCCAAGAAGACCGTTTTCCTTCAGAATATCAGGAGTAATAACGGTTATATCGCTGTTTTCAGCAAGTTTTTGCAATACATCAATATTTAGTCCGGTATATTCAACCCTGTTAATGTTTTTGAAGCCTCCTTTAGGAACACGGCGGAACAAAGGCATCTGACCTCCTTCGAAACCACGCTTGTGTTTGTAACCGGAACGGGATTTAGCACCTTTATGTCCACGGGTAGCTGTTCCGCCACGTCCTGAACCCTGGCCACGTCCGATTCTTTTATCCGATTTTGTAGCGCCTTCTGCCGGCTTTAAATTACTTAGATCCATTTTATATACTTTCTATAACAGATTTACAATTAAATTTCTTCCACTTTTAATAAATGGCTGATTGCTTTAATCATGCCTTCTATCTGAGGGGTTGCTACATGATCAACCGGGCGGTTCATTTTGCTGATGCCAAGTGCACGTAGTGTACGTTTCTGACGTTCGGGTTGTTTAATACCACTTTTAATCTGTGTGATTCTCACGTTTTTCATACGTTATCTTTTATTTTTTACAAGTCGTATGGAATACGCCATGATTATGTTTTTTATAATCTTCGATTGCAGTTTATCACAATCATGGCTATTTCATCGCGCTATATATTTTAGTGGTTAACCGTTAAATACTTTATCCATGCTGATGCCACGAAGCTGTGCTATTGAATGTGCATCTCTCAGTTGGCAAAGACCTTCGATAGTGGCTTTAACAACACTATGAGGATTTGATGAACCTTTTGATTTAGCAAGTACATCTTTTACTCCAACGCTTTCGAGTACTGCACGCATTGCACCTCCAGCTATAACTCCGGTACCGGCAGCTGCGGGTTTCATGAAAACTAAAGCTCCGCCATATTTACCCAGTTGTTCGTGAGGTATTGTACCTTTAAGAACCGGTATACGTACCAGGTTTTTCTTGGCATCTTCAATTCCTTTAGCAATTGCAGCCTGAACTTCCTTAGCTTTACCAAGACCGTGGCCAACAATTCCGTTTTCATTTCCAACTACAACAATAGCCGAGAAAGTGAATGTACGACCTCCTTTGGTAACTTTAGTAACGCGCTGGATGGAGACGAGCCTGTCTTTAAGTTCGGTATCGCTCGATTTTACTTTGTTTGTGTTTACGTTTGCCATAGCTGTAATTAAAATTTGATGCCACCTTCTCTGGCTGAATCAGCCAGGGCTTTAACTCTACCGTGATAAAGATATCCATTACGGTCGAAAACTACTGCAAGAATTCCGCTTTCGAGGGCACGTTCTGCTATAAGTTTTCCAACAAGTTTGGCTTTCTCACTTTTGGTTACTTTTTTATCCGCTATACCTGTAGCGCGTGATGATGCAGCTGCTAATGTTGTACCTGACTGATCATCGATCAACTGTACATATATATCTTTATTGCTGCGGAAAACTGTCATGCGTGGGCGCTCGCTGTTACCGGTTATGGTTTTGCGGACACGTTGCTTAATTTTTAGTCTCCTGTATTCTTTATCTACTTTGAATGACATCGATTGAAAGTATTATGCTGTTCTCAATGATTATTTATCGGATGCTGATTTACCAGCTTTACGTTTAAGTACTTCGCCTACAAACTTGATACCTTTTCCTTTGTATGGTTCAGGTTTGCGTAGCGACCTGATTTTTGCCGCTACCTGGCCGATAAGTTGTTTATCGTGCGATACCATTGTAATAATGGGGTTCTTTCCTCTTTCAGTTACTGCAGTTACATTAATTTCTGAAGGCAGTTCAAAAAAGAAGTTGTGTGAGTATCCTAAAGCAAGCTCAAGGGTTTGCCCAACAACTACTGCTTTATAACCAACACCAACGAGTTCCTGTTGTATTGTAAAACCTTCACTAACACCTTTAACCATGTTGAAGAGCAGTGAGCGGTACAGACCATGCATTGACCTGTGGCGTTGTTGTTCAGTAGGGCGCTGCACCAGCAGCTGATTATTTTCTACCTTTACGATAATATCCGGATCTACCTGTTGTTTCAGTTCACCTTTGCTGCCTTTAACGGTAACAAGATTTTTATCTGATACAGTGATTGTAACTCCGGAAGGAACCGCTATTGGTAATTTTCCAATTCTCGACATTCTAATTTCCTCCTTTTTATTAGCTAACGTAACAAATTACTTCGCCACCAACATTTTGGTTATGAGCGTCCTTATCAGTCATAAGCCCATGTGATGTGGACACTATGGCTATTCCAAGTCCGTTAAGAACCCTGGGTAGACTACCTTTTCCAACATAGCGGCGTAAACCCGGTTTACTAACTCTTTCAATCTGCGTGATGGCTGATTGTTTGGTTACAGGGTGATATTTTAGCGCGATCTTAATAACACCAGGTTTTGTATCTTCCTCAAATTTGAAATTGAGGATGTAGCCCTGGTCGAAGAGGATTTTTGTTATCTCCTTCTTGAGATTAGATGCAGGAATTTCAACAACCCTGTGGTTGGCCATCACGGCATTCCTTATTCTAGTAAGATAATCTGCAATCGGATCTGTGATCATTTGTATCTTG
>JBBQGD010000153.1:0-7746 GCA_038322655.1 Bacteroidales bacterium
CCTCCTGTATAAGATGCATCGGGTAAAAATTCAAGTTGCGACTCCTTAATAAACCTGTTTGTCGCTGTAAAAATTCCGCCGATAGAAGTAGTTCCTTTATTAAAATCCTGCGATGCCCTGGCGATCAGGTAATTGGTAAGAGGCTCAACCGCAACCTTATGTCTTGCTCCTGACGTATCAACGGTTGCAAATTCATTTTGAGTTACTGACTCAACAATACCTAACGAAAATCCTTTCTTGGTCTTGCCCGACAATTTAAATGAGCCCAGTATAGTAGTTTGTTCAGGAGCTTTAACATAAATTCCTGAACCGGGGTAAAGTGTCAGTTGCGGTGCGCGCCCGATACGACGAGAATAAAACAGCATGTTCATATTATTTTCGCTGTCTGCACCGGTGAGTTTAAAAAGAAAGATATTCTTTCCTTCAACAAAGAAAGGCCTTTTTTCAGGGAAAAATGTTTCAAAAGCCGTGAGGTTAACAACGGCGGGATCGGCTTCAACTTGTCCAAAGTCCGGATTTATAGTGAAATTAAGTGTAAAATCGTTGGAAACTGCTATTTTGCCATCCAGCCCGACAGTTCCTGAGTAATTATGCCCGGTTTTAAAAGGGTTACCTTCTTCCTTTTTATCGTAAGTAGCTTTGGCATAAGAATAAGGAAGTAATTCTATTTCGCGCCTGGGTTTGATGCCATTGAGTCCCTTTAACTCACCAAACCGGCTGACAAGTCCGGGCGCAGTCCGCGGGATAGGCTGCCAGAGCGAAAGCTCCTGCTTGCGGTAAATGTATCGGAAAATATTTATTCCCCAGTTATGTTTGTCCATTTTAGCAAAACGCAATTGCGAAAGCGGAATGCGCATTTCAGCTGTCCATCCTGATGCATCAATGCTTGTTGCCGTATAGTAAATAGCTTCCCAATTGTTATCAGTGCCATTGTCATTAACAAACATAAAATCAAATTGAACACCGGCTGATGTTATACCAAAGCTAAATGCAGTTTGCTTGTCGTTATAACTATCAATGGAAATGGCAAGATAATCTCCGTCATCCTGATCCCGACGTGAAAGTCGTCTTACAATCTTACCCGGAACTGAATCAAAGGCATGAATTACAACATAAAGGTTATTGTCGTCATATAAGATTTTGAACTCGGTATTTTGTGATGGATGAGCCCCATCATTCGGGTCGCGTTGTATAAAGCCACCCGACCAATCAACTGCATCCCAGGCTGATTCGTTGTATTTACCATCAATTACTGGTGGTTTGCCGGTAAGCCTTTGTGTCTGATATACCTTGGTTTGAGCATAGTTAATATTAATCAAGCCGAAAGTAAATCCAATAAATAAAATAAGTCTTGTATATTTCATAAATGAATAGATATCCTATCCTTTGCGCGAAGCAAAAGAACAGAGGTTGTAGGTGGTTTGGTTTTATACTTTATCCGAAAAAGTAAAAAAGGTAATACCTTTTTTAAAGCAAAATTTTATTTAAGTCAGATTTTATTAAAATATGTCAAAACGACCGGAGGTATGAGATTCAAAAATCACTTGTTTAGACCATCATATTTAATTATCTTTGCATACACTTGTTCTGATTGTTTGCATATCCATTATTAACCTGATAGTTATGCGCAGATTGTCGAAGGTATTTATTATCATTCAGATTATTTTCATACTCATTTTTGTTGGCATTATTACAGGAATGAGTATTGCAAAACCTGCAAGGAAACCCACTGAAAATCTGGTATATAAAGAACGCACAGGAACAGCAGTCGTTATCACTGGTGCCGCTGCCAGGATTGTGCAGGAATCAGCCTTACTGGAGAACCTGCATAAAAACGGATGGCTTCGCAACATTTGTTTTATCTCAGGTACAAGCTCAGGGGCTTTAAACACAGTACTGCTGAATGCTATACTTGAAAATAAGATCACCTGGGAACGATACAATTCCATCCTGTTCAATCTCAATAACGACAGTATTTATATACGGAAGGGCAGATCGCTTCCTGTTAATAATGAGCCTTTTCAAACCCTGCTGGCCCATGTTATTAATGACAGCCTGGGCTACAGATGCTTGGGTGATCTGCCTTATCATAGTTCCATATCAATTACTACAGTTGATTTATTGCCTCCTTTTTCGACCACATACCGTTTGAGCAATATAAAAATAAACGACGAAAGTAATCCCGGGTTTAACCTGGTTGAAACATTGCTGGCATCAACAGCTATCCCAATTCTATTTCCGGCTGCCCGGTTCAGCGAATCATTCGGGTTGCCGAATTCATCCTATGTTGACGGTGGAGTTGCTGAGGATCACATTCCGTATGAAGCCGTTTTGCAGTTTGAAAAATACAGGGGTTTTGGCGTGGATACACTGATAATTGTAAGCCGGAAAAGCGATTCCAAAAAAGGAATAAGCAATGAAATAAATGATTTCGGGAATAATGACTCCAGGGTCTTCGATAAATTGAGCTTGTGGATTGACAACCTTGCTATGAATGGATTTATAAAAAGTATGAAAGAGCTACAGCAGAAGTATCCCGAACTTGCAGCCCGAACGTATGTTTATATCCCTGGTTTTGAAGAAAATTTTGCTTTGCTTGATTTCACTGATATGCAGAAACAGCATGATGTAACTGCTATCTGGGCTGAATCTCATAAACCTGTCCCACTCAGCCAATTTCTTATCGACTATGCACTTGAGACTAAACCTTAATCAGGAGTTGTGCAGCTTTGAAATTCATTGTATTGCCGAAAAGTGACTTATTCATACTCAAGCCGGATGCGATAATGCTGTGGAACATTTTGCCCGGGTCTTATTGAAAGGATTGATGTTGTCAGAGGTCGTTTTGAACTGTCGTAAGTACGCTCAATGCTGCTTAATAAATTGCCATCATCAGTTTTTACTTCCTGAAGTACAGTGTTTCCCTCTGAATCATATGCTGTATAGGTAATCTCTACACCTGCTGAAGTTTCCTCCATGGATTCGGATAAACGGCCCTCAGAATCGTAAGTAAATGTATCGCGTTCAGTGAGATGTTTGTCTGAATTATAACGTCGCCGCACTGAAGCTACTCCTTGTTCATCATAATTATAAAGGATTTGATAATCTTCCTCCGGGGTTCTGAAAATTTCTTCGGTAATTTTACCATTCTCATCGTAAATGATCTTTCTCTGGGTAATGATTTCACCGGAAATTTCGTATTCCGTTTCTGATGCCACACGATCCCCGTCGTAAACATTCACCAGGTAGTTTCCTGTTTCGCCATCACTGTCGATGCTACGCCTGCTGGTTAGCCGGCCTTCCTTGTCGTAAGTGTAAATCAATTGGTCAGCTGTTCCGTCGAGGTAATGAATATATTCTTTCTCAAGTTGTCCTTCGGCATTGTATTCCATACTGCGATGTTCTGCAACTTCATCGTCGGTTTCGTGCAATAACTCATCAATTAATTTCCCGTCGCTGTTATACACGTATTCATATTTATGCTCAACACTGCCATCGGGATGGTATGTAATTGCTACAACAGGGAGCCCTGCATCATCAAATTCCGTCAATTGATGCATATATTCTTTCGCCCTGATTTCATCTTCGTCCAATTCCGAAATGTTAACAGCCATGTATGACTTTACGTGTTTCATAACCAGTATTTTATAGTTTTACTTGTTTTGCTTTGAATACCTTGCAAATATAATAATTAAATTTTCCTGCCAAAGTGAAGTTATACCTGAAAAATTTGGGCTATAAATGTTCGGCATCAATAATTGCCAGGGATGATTATGTTTATAAATTCTGATTTCTTTGTCGTTCAAATGCACTTTCAATTTCTTAATGTAGCATTTTTGTATAATTTTACCTGGTTTAAAAATCAAATAATGAAGACTCTGGTTATAATTGCTTCAATTACTGCCTCTCTAGTAGTGATGAGCTGTAAAAACAACACTATTGTGCAGGAAAAAATTAACTACCCGGTAACTAAAAAAGTTGCCCAAACCGATGATTATTTTGGCACCGAGGTTGCTGATCCTTACCGCTGGCTCGAAAATGATACTTCGGCCGAAACCAGCGACTGGGTTTTAGCCGAGAATAAGGTTACCAACGATTACCTTTCTAAAATTCCTTTCCGCGATCAGATTCACAAACGGCTCGAAGCCCTCTGGAATTTTCCGAAACTCACAGTCCCGTTTAAAAAAGGAGACTGGATATTTTTTGAGAAGAACGAAGGAATGCAAAATCAGAGTGTGATTTATGTTCAGCAGGGTTTAGCCGGCGTACCCCGTGTTTTAATTGATCCTAATACACTATCAGCGGATGGAACTGTTGCTGTTGGTGGTCTCAGTGTTTCGCATGATGGGAAATACCTGGCATATTCGATCAATAAAGCAGGCAGCGACTGGTCAGAGTATGATGTTTTGGATGTTGCAACGGGTAAAAACCTGCCTGATAAAATTGAATGGGTAAAATTCTCGGGTGCTTCCTGGCAGGGCGATGGATTTTATTACAGCCGGTACGATGCACCATCCAAAGGAAAAGAACTTTCGAACCGCAACGAATATCATAAAGTATATTTTCATAAACTTGGCACTCCACAAAGTGATGACAAACTCATATTTGAGAACCGTAATTTCCCCTTACGCAACTATTATGCAGTTACTACCGAGGACGAACATTTCCTGATTCTTTCGGAGAGTGAAGGCACCAGTGGGAATTCCCTTTATTGTAAAGATATTACAAAACCGGGTACTCAATTTGTAAAAATTGCACCTGGATATAAAAACGAATACCATGTTGTTGATAATATAGGCGACAAATTATTGGTTCTTACTAATGAAAATGCTCCAAACAGCAAGTTGGTTTTAATTGACCCTGAATCACCTGAAGCAAAAAACTGGAAAGTTATTATTCCTGAAAAGGAAGAAGTGCTCGAAAGTGTTGTTCTTGCAGGTAATGAGATGTTTGTCCAATATATGAAAGATGCTACTAACCGCATTTATGCCTGTGATATAGGCGGTAAACTGCTTCAGGAAGTGCAACTCCCGGGATTAGGTACATTGGCAGGATTTAATGGCGAAAAAGCCGATAATACAGTATTTTATGGTTTTACATCCTTTACTTCCCCTACATCTATTTATACATATGAAGTAAGCAAGAATGCCTCAGCTGAATTCTTTAAACCAAAGCTGGATTTTGATGCATCTGTCTATGAAACAAAACAGGTGTTTTACGAAAGCAAAGACAAAACAAAAATCCCGATGTTTATTGTTCATAAAAAGGGATTGAAATTAGATGGCTCAAATCCTGTTCTGCTATATGGTTATGGTGGTTTCAATATTAGTCTGACACCCGATTTCAGTGTTAGCCGCCTTTTGTTTCTCGAAAACGGAGGAGTGTATTGTATGCCTAACCTTCGTGGCGGAGGTGAATACGGGGAGAAATGGCACGAAGCCGGCACCAAACTTAAAAAGCAGAATGTTTTCGACGATTTTATAGCTGCTGCAGAATATCTTATCAGAGAAAAATATACAACACCTGAAAAACTGGCTATCTCGGGAGGATCAAACGGCGGACTTCTTATTGGTGCTGTGATGACTCAGCGTCCTGATCTTTTCAAAGTTTGTCTGCCTGCCGTCGGTGTAATGGATATGTTGCGTTATCACAAATTTACAATCGGATGGGCATGGGCAGGTGATTATGGAACAAGCGATGACAGCACACAATTTAAGAACCTTCTGAGCTATTCGCCATTGCAAAACATTAAGGATAGTGTTTGTTATCCCGCAACCTTAATCACTACAGCGGATCACGATGACCGTGTGGTTCCGGCTCATTCATTCAAATTTGCCGCCACTATACAGGCAAAACAAGGGTGTGATAATCCTGTTTTAATCCGTATTGAAAGCAAAGCCGGGCATGGCAGTGGAAAGCCAACTTCGAAAATGATCGACGAAATAACTGATGTATACTCGTTCCTTTTTTACAATATGGGAATAAAGCCAATAAAATAAATATACTTGAAAAATATTGTAAAGGCTATCAAATCAAAATGATAGCCTTTATAGTAATTGCGGAGCTCATACTTTAATTTTGTTTTTACACAATAATAAAGTGCAATCGTAATTATGTTAGTAAGTTAATCCTTTTGATGCCGATGATAAAAAATTTAATGAGCAGTATTTTGCATGGCATTTTGTTGTGTGTCATTATTACTTCCGGTTTGCCCGGATTTGCCCAGCAAACTGATGATAAATCTGATAGCATTTACGCTGCACGACTGATGCAGCAAAACCTTGAATTGTTCAACCAGGTCGACAGCCTCAATTTGCTGATAAAGGGATATAAAAGAAGCAATGTACTGCAGAATAAGCAGATTGACTCATTACGGACTGAGATTGCACAGATGCTGGCTGATATGGCTATGGCTATTACTAAATCTGATACACTGACATCGCAAAAGCTGAGGGTTAAACAGGAGCTGCTTACGGTAAAACAGCAAATGTTGACGATAAGCACTGAACTTGAACAGAAACTCCAATTGTTGCGTGACCAGGAGTTTCAACTTACTGATTGTAAGATTAAGCTTAAGGATGCACAAATGGTAGCTTCACTCAATGAGGCAAAACTGGAAGGGAAGAACAACGTCAATTTCACCAAAGTAGAAGCAAAAGACAGGGAAATTGCTTATATGCAGGGATCCATCAAGGAAAAGGATCGTATTATCGGTGAAAAAACTGCCGAGCTGACAACGTATTTTCGCGATAAAAGCACTTCGTTACGGATTGTTGACTCGCTTTCCCGAACACTAAATGCACGGGAACTGGAACTTGTTAAAGTAACCGAGCGATTAAATATTATTGAAGGCGAATACAACAAAATGATTGCCACGCAGACTGAAGCTACCAACAAAAGAAAGAAAATCCGTTTTGTACAGGGAGTGGCTTTAAAATTCTACCGTACACCCGATTGGCAACTTGCTCAACAAAGCTCATCTACAACTGCAGTGTATGTAATATCAAATAAAAATGCCGGCAAAATAGAGTTTGATTATATAACCGGGGTCAGCCTTGCTTTATATGACCTGACCAAGCCCAATGATAAATACACTTCTGATATAGGAATGTTCCTGGGATTTGGTGGTACCAACCTCTTCAAAAATTTCTTTATAGCTCCGAGTTACAAGGCATTTGATTTCTTCCATTTTATGATAGGGATGAATATTGCTGAGTACAATCAATTAAAGACCGGGTTTAACGAAGGTGATGTTTTACCGCCTGGCATGAGTATTCCTACTGTTAAACAATGGAAGGCGAATCTTTTTTTCGGAATGACTCTTGATTTTGAACTGCTTTCGAATATTACAAAGAAAATGTAGCAGTAGGATTTAGGAGTTGGGGATTAGGATTTAGGGTTTTGATTGGTGAGGATTAATTTTTTTGTTGAGATTAAGTTCAACGCGGAATGATCCACTTTTAAAAGTTGCAACATCCGCTTTGCCGAATTGTCACATTGTCACATTGTCACATTGACGCATTGCCGAATTGCCAAAACAGGTATATTTTCCAGGTAATCACAAAAACCAATCACAATTGGCAGTATCTTTGTGCCTCTATTAAGTATCAATCAGGGGCTGACCGGTTTTGACAGCAAGGACAGTGGGATTGTAAGCATGCCGGGACTTTGAGTGAATGGCCCGCTAAAACCAAATGCTCACGCCAACTAAATGGCAACAATTACGATTACGCATTAGCCGCTTAA
>JBBQGD010000154.1:0-7742 GCA_038322655.1 Bacteroidales bacterium
AACACAAAAGCTTATTAAAACTGCTCAGGCGCTGGTAGCCAATTACAAGGGCATCCTGGCAATGGACGAAAGCAGTCCAACCATTAAAAAGCGCTTTGAACAATACGGAATTCCTCAAACGGAGGAAGCCAGACGAGCTTATCGGGAACTGATTATAACCACTCCCGGCTTGAGCGATTATATCAGTGGATTCATTCTTTTTGACGAAACCATCCGCCAGCAAAAGAAAGATGGCACTCCTTTTATTAAAGCTATCATTGATGCAGGGATTATTCCCGGAATTAAAGTGGATACCGGCGCCAAGGAGTTGGCAGGACATTCAGCAGAGAAAATAACAGAAGGATTGGACGGATTGCGTGAGCGCCTTGCTGAATATGCCGAAATGGGTGCACGTTTTGCCAAGTGGCGGGCAGTTATTACCATTGGCGATGACATTCCAAGCCGTGGTTGTATTGAAGCCAACGCCCATGCCCTGGCCCGTTATGCCGCTTTGTGCCAGGAAGCCGGACTGGTTCCGATCGTCGAGCCTGAAATACTGATGGATGGCGGTCATCCTCTGGATCGTTGCTTTGGGGTAACTGAAGAAGTCCTGAAAACAGTTTTTCAACAACTGTATATTCAGGATGTAATTCTGGAAGGAATGCTCCTGAAGCCTAACATGATAGTGCCGGGATTAAAGTGTTCTAAACAGGAATCAGTGGAAGAAGTTGCCGATGCAACAGTAAAATGTCTGATGCGCGCCGTTCCTGCTGCCGTTCCGGGAATTATGTTCCTATCGGGCGGTCAATCCAGCGAACTGGCATCGGCCCGTTTAAATGCCATGAACGAACGATTCAAAGGGCGATTGCCGTGGGGTCTGTCATTTTCGTATGGGCGAGCCATTCAGCAACCAGCGCTGGAAATCTGGAAAGGTGAAGAAGCCAACGTACTGAAAGCACAGCAGGCATTGCTTTATCGTTCCAAATGCAATCATGCTGCACGGCGTGGCGAATACAATGCCGGGATGTAAAATCTGTGATATATGTAATTCTTACCGAAAAATTTGTAACACTTAACAAGGTTAAAGTATTCACCTTTGCTCTGTGAAAATATATTCACGCCTGTTCCGCCAGAAGCGGAAATACATATTATCTAATATAATGGTAAAGACAAAAAAAGTAAGTATCTTACTAACAATGCTTACAGCAGTATTTTTGCTGATCGCAGTTGGTGGATGTAGTAAAGATGATTCACCAGCACAAAAGACGACCTATGACCTGAAGGTTAAAGATATACTCGGTGTATCAGGCACAGTCACTTTTACCGAAACCAGCAGCACTAAAGCTACTATTGATATAGTGCTGACCAATGCTCCTTCGGGAACCCATCCGGCAAACCTGTACATGTATTCAGCCGTTGAAGTAGGCGCTATTGCTATTGCCCTTAATCCTGTTGATGAAACCGGGAAAAGCTCCACAGAAGTAACTACTATGACTTACAGCCAGTTGATTGCGTACGATGGAGTTATTAAAGTGCTGAAAAGCAGCAGCGAACCTACAGTAATTGTTGCACAGGGCGATATAGGCGGTAATGTGCTTACTACTACAAATAAAACCTATACACTGAGTACAGTAGGTACATTTGGTGTTTCAGGAACTGCTTTAATTGAAAAAAGGGTAAATGGGAATACGCTGGTAACTATTACTCTTATTGGTGCTATTGCCGGTCAGGTATATCCGGCAACAATCAACCTGGGTTCAATCGCCTCAGTTGGCGGCGGACCTGTTGTGAAAACCTTGAGTAATGTTGATGGAACTACCGGCAAAAGCTATACGAACATCAGAAAGCTTGATAGTGAAATTAACATCACCTATGATAACTGGTTGGTTTATCTTGGTTATATAAATGTTTATCAAGCGCCTGTAAGTTTGACCACTATTATTTGCCATGGAAATATTGGCTCGAATTAGACTGTAATAGCTTCGAATACAAATGACAATTTTAAACCCCCGCAAGTTTCATCCGGACACTTGTGTGGGTTTATTTGTAAAGTTTTTGCCGTTAGCCCGAGTATAAAATAAATAATCCTTTCCGTAAAAAACCAAATGAAAGCGTTAATATTATCTTCAGGAATATTACTTTCGCAGGAACAAATTTGAAAAATTATCAAAAACTATAAAACAATGCGAGTAACTGTAACCCGAAAAAAAACCATATTTTCTCCCGATCCTTCCAGGGTAATCGCCCGTTTTCTGCATGTGAACGATGAAAGGGCAGCTGATATCATCAGGCAGGTGTTGGCAATGCCCGAAAAGGAAGTTAATATTGCCATGAGTCAGTTACTGAGAGGATATTCACGTCGTCACCGGAATATTTCGCGCATATTTGAGGCCCATTTTGCACGAATGGCTCCAATATTCGATAAAATTGAAGTCAACGAAGAGGATTTGAGTGTTTCCCAGAAAGCGCTGATAGGTTCCTATTTCACTTTGGAATATTCCATTGAATCAGCTGCTTTTTTTAATCCATCCATTGTAGAACATCCCGACCAGTCAGAGATAAGGTCAAATGGAATAAGGGTAATTTTTAGTTTCAGGGCTACAGGTGAAGGTCATATCTCATCAGTTGTTTTCCGAACAGGAATTCTTGACAAAAATAATAACCTGAGTGTAGAACCAGTTGGTAAAATGCTGGCTGAAGCTGATAAAATTATCAGGAATACTTACAAAAAGAAAAAATTCAAGGAAAAACTGGACGGAATGCAGGACCATGGAAAAGTTATTACTCCGCCTGTCGTTGAAAAAATTGCCGAAATGCAAGACCCAAAAAATGTGATTCCTTCTGTTGCCATGGATACTCATGATGAAAGTCATAACCAGCCGAAAGAAATTTCATCAGCTTTTATATTGGATAAATTAGGCGATTCATTCACTTATGGCGAGTTAATGAGAAACCTTGAAATAACGATAAAAGATCCTGCTATTTCGGAAGATCAGATAACAATTGTAAATCAGATGCTGTGGCTGGCTTCTGCTCACTACGAAGTTCATTTTTCAATTGATTCAGCTATTTCCGAAAGGGTTATTTTCCCCGTATCGGCAACCGAGCAAAAAGGTATTGAAGATGCCCGCTTTGTAAAATTCACGGATGATGATGGTGAAATAACCTATTTTGCCACCTATACTGCTTATGATGGAATGACCATACTGCCTAAGTTAATCAGCACAAAAGACTTTTATGATTTCAAGATATTGCCCATTAATGGCGAGATTGCCAGAAACAAGGGAATGGCGCTGTTTCCCCGGAAAATTAACGGCAAATATGCCATGTTGTGCCGGATAGATGGCGTCAATAATTATATCGCTTATTCTGATAGCATCAATATCTGGCGTGAAGCAAAAATTATTCAGAAACCTAAATACCCCTGGGAACTGGTACAAATAGGCAATGCAGGTTCTCCAATTGAGACCAAAGAAGGTTGGCTGGTTATTACCCATGCGGTAGGCCCGATGAGGGAATATGTCCTGGGAGCTTCATTGTTTGATCTGAATAACCCGGAGAAAGAAATCGGGAGGCTAAATAGTCCTTTAATGGTACCTAATGATATAGAAAGAGAAGGTTATGTACCGAATGTAATTTATTCATGCGGTTCAATAATTCACAATGACGAACTGGTAATTCCGTATGCGATGTCCGATCATTCATCAACTTATGCAACTGTAAATCTTAAAGAATTACTAAGTGTGCTGAAAGCATCCGAAAATGTGTGAATGATACAACTTTTTTACGGAATTGTGTAACGATTTTAAGTTTCCGGCGCGTAATCTTTGTATTGTGAAAACGCTTTCACCATTAAACTTAAAAAGATGGTAGCTACTGAAATAAAAGTAAATCTGTATGAGGCAAAAGGTAAGCTTAAACAGAAATTCGCAAGCTTAATGGATGATCACCTGTTGTTTGAAGAAGGCAGAATAGAGGAGATGTATGGAAAACATCAAGTCAGGATTGGCCAAACTAAAGAGAAATTAAATAAAATAACGTCATCATTAGAAGAATTGAACAGATTAAGTTCATTGTACTTCAGTACTTGGGACGAACCTGAATAAGTTTTATAGGACAAAACATCAAACTATTCAAACACAAAACATCAGAACATTCAAACAAATACACCTGATAGCAAGATGATGGGTGATCGGATGGCTTCTTGAATCCGTTATTTAGGCCTTCCTGATTATGCATATTACCATAGAACACTAAAACGTAAAAACATGAAATTCAAAACTATTATTTTAAGCCTGCTGATTGCAATACCTACACTTTTATTGACAGGATGTAAAAATGAGGGGCCGCAAGGACCTGCCGGCCTTGATGGAAATGCAAATGTAATTGCTTCTCAATGGTACACTCCTACCGCATGGGTTGGCGAATCCGGCGATTGGTATTTTGCCATTTCGAACGCAGCCATAACAAAGGATATAGTTGAAAGCGGTGTCGTTCTTGCTTATGTGAGTTTGCCCGGTGATGTTTATGATTTCGCCGTTAGACCTTTACCTGCTTATGCTATTGATGCCAACTGGGACTTTTTACTTCCTAATGATGGAGCTTCAACATACGGTGCCATAGAATTTACTTCCAACATGACAAATAAGCCCGGAACAACTGATTATAACTTCAGATTTATACTCATTCCATCTAATGTTAGTTTGAAATCGGCATCGTTAAATGCTTCAGGCATCAGCGATTTAAAGAAAATGCCATATCAGGAAGTATGCAAATTATTTGGAATTCAGGAATAGCGGTTGAGAAGGATTCAACTTAATAATTTCAACAGATTTACTCTATTTTGGATGGCGCTGTAGAGAAAAATGATTATTCTGAATTCAAAGGAACGATTGTAGCCAAAGTGATCGGTAAAGATGGTTCAGTTAATCAGGCAAGCTGATTTCTCAGTAGTAAATCAGTTAGACTTTTTAAAGACCTCAGTTTGATCCCCATTCCGGATTAAACAGAGGTCTTTTCTTTTAATTTAAACCATGGCGCTCAATGTGTGAATTATGTAACTTTTTTCAGGATTTATATAAAATTTTCAATAACAGGAAGTTCATCTTTACAGTAACAAATAAAAATAACAGTCATGAAAAACTCAAACGACACAGGAAAAGTAATTGGGGCATTATTGATAGGTGCCCTTGCAGGTGCCGCACTCGGAATTTTATTTGCTCCTTACAAAGGTGCAAGAACCCGCAACAGACTTGTACTCAGATCAAAATATCTGGTTAAAGATGTCAGGGAAAAACTGAAAGGGGAAGCAGATAAATTGCTTAAAAAAGGATAAAAATCCACGATATATCACGCTGAATTATGGCGTATTTCTTATGCTTCGGTCAATTATCGGAGTTAGAGTCCGAAATTTTAACTTACATCAGGCACCATGAAAAATAAAACTATTTCCAAAAAATTATATGACTTTGCGAACTATCCCCTCGAGTTATTTTTTACAGGAGATACATTCAATCCCGGAAAAGTCATCAAGAGGAGTAACCTTAATCCGTTTAAGGAAGAACCCGAGGAGTTACCTGAAATTCTGGTAATCACCACCTATCCTCCGAACGAATGTGGCATTGCAACCTATTCGCAGGATTTGATAAAAGCGCTCAATAATAAATTCCGAAATTCATTCAACATTAAAGTATGTGCCCTGGAAGGGGGAAACTTAGGCTATAACTATCCTGATGAAGTAATAAATGTACTTGACACTTCACAAGTTCCGGGATATCAGAAATTAGCGCAAACGATCAATCATGACAATCGCATTAAAATTGTATTGATCCAGCATGAGTTTGGATTTTATCACAAGCAGGAGGAAGCTTTCCAGCAATTTTTGAATGAGGTAAAAAAGCCCGTTGCAATAGTTTTTCATACGGTTTTGCCTAAACCTGATGACAAGTTAAAACTAAAAGTGCAAAATATCGCGGCTGCCTGTGAGGCGATTATCGTCATGACAAATACATCAGAAAACTTGTTGTTGAATGATTATGATATACCTCTCCAAAAAATTAATGTTATTGCTCACGGCACCCATCTGGTAGAACATTTGAGTGAATCATATTTAAAAGAAAAATATAAATTGAAAGGACGGAAAGTCCTTACAACATTTGGCCTTCTCGGTTCGGGAAAAGGCATTGAAACCACCTTAAAAGCATTGCCTGCCATTATAAAAACCAACCCTGAAGTATTATTTCTGGTTTTGGGCAAAACCCATCCTGAAGTGGTTAAAAATGATGGGGAAGTATATCGGAACATGCTTGAAGAAACAGTAAAAACATTGAACCTTCAGGATCATGTAAGGTTTATTAACCGATATCTGGAATTACCGGTGTTGCTCGAATATTTGCAATTGACCGATATTTACGTGTTTAGTACCAATGACCCCAACCAGGCTGTAAGCGGTACTTTTGCTTATGCGATGAGTTGCGGCTGCCCCATTATTTCGACACCCATTCCTCATGCAAAAGAAGTACTGACAGAGGATACAGGAATTATTTTCGATTTTCGCAATTCACAACAATTGGCCGATGCTGTTAACCGCTTGCTCAACGACGAACAATTACGTAGAAAAATGAGTACCAACTCATTGCAGAAAATAGCATCCAGTTCTTGGGAAAATTCAGCCGTTTTGCACGCTAAGTGGTTCAAAAAAATAGCAACCGATAAAATTACCCTACGATATAATCTCCCGGACATCAACCTGGATCATATCAAAAGAATGACCACCGAATTCGGGATGATTCAATTTTCAAAAATTAATCAACCCGATCTGGAATCCGGTTATACACTGGATGACAATGCGCGTGCCTTAATTGCGATGTGTATGCATTTTGAACTGACTGCCAATGAAATGGATTTGACTTACATTCAAACTTATCTCAATTTCATCAATTTTTGCCAGCAATCTGAAGGAGATTTTTTAAACTATGTCGATACAGACAAAAAATTCACAGAACAGAACGATTCGACCAACCTGGATGATTCGAATGGAAGAGCTATCTGGGCATTGGGATATCTCGTTTCAAAAAAAACGGTTTTACCCGCAGAACTGATTTCGACTGCTGAAACTATCCTGCAAAAAGCATTGCCTCAGTTCGAAACAGTTTATTCGACAAGGGCCATGGCTTTTGCCATCAAAGGCTTGTATTATTACCTCAGTAAAAGAAAATCAGCCGAATATGTATTGCTTGTAAAAACACTTGCAGACCGACTGCTGGAAATGTACAATCATGAATCGGAGGAAGACTGGGAGTGGTTTGAGAGTTATCTCACTTATGCAAACAGTGTTTTGCCGGAAGCCATGTTGTGTGCCTGGTCGGTTACAGGCGACATTCGCTATAAAGAGGTGGCCCGCGAATCATTTGGGTTCCTCTTGTCATTTATTTTTAATAAACGGGGAATAGAAGTTATTTCGAATAAAACATGGTTATACAAAGGACAGGAACCAGGGAAATTTGGAGAACAACCCATTGATGTGGCCTACACCATTTTGACATTAAGTAAATTTTTTGATGCGTTTAAGGACGATGAATATTTCAGCAAGCTAATTATCGCTTTCAATTGGTTTTTAGGGAAAAACCGCTTGCATCAAATCATTTATAATCCCTGCACCGGTGGATGTTATGACGGATTGGAAGAAAACAACATCAATCTGAACCAGGGCGCCGAGTCAACAGTAAGTTACCTCATGGCCAGATTGACCATCGAAAAGTACA
>JBBQGD010000155.1:0-7562 GCA_038322655.1 Bacteroidales bacterium
TCCGCTCGAAACCTCACTAAAAGCCTCCTTTTCGGAGGCTTTTGTCGTTTATTGAATTATTTTATTTGATCATTATTATTTATTTAACTGGAATCTGAATATTTCTATATTTGTCATTTAAAATTGCATCAGCATAGTGGCTAATTCATGACTAGTTATAGAATTTTATAAATCGTCACAATCTATTTTTTATGTGCTAATTTAAAAGATACAGGTAAATCCATGTTGCCAAAGTATCTGCTAAGAAAATCGTCAGATTCATAAGAATACAGAGGCTCCGAATTGATTTTTGAATAAATATTAAATAACTGTATCCTCAACCCAAACTTCTCTTGTATAATTCTTAATCTTTATGAAAACAAAAAAACGCATTGTTCCGATCATGAAAAATTTGATTGCAATATCCCTTTTCCTTTTCAGTATGCTGAATATTGCATCAGCTCAAGACATTATAATTTTAAAAACCGGTGAGGAAATTAAAGCCAAAGTGACTGAAATTGGAACGACTGTAGTTAAGTATATGAAATTTGACAATCAAACCGGCCCTGTTTATGCCGTTGATAAAACAGATGTTTTTATGGTTAAATATGAAAACGGGACAAAGGATGTGTTCGATTACCAACCCGTAACACATGAGATTTTACCACATCAGAATGAATCAGACACCCAGGGCATAGACGGGGGAAAGCTTACAGCCGCCAGAGGTGGAACTGTAATGAAGGATAAGCAGAAACTTAAGCCTTATGAGGTTAAAGCAATAATGAGTACTAATTATGCTGCATTAAAAAGATATAAAGGTGCAAGGGCCTTTAATACACTTGGAATCATTTTTTCGGTTATTGGCGGTATTGATATTGGCCTGGCAGTAAGTTATACAATGCAGGGTTATGATGCTACAGGCAATTTTTTGATAGGCGGTCTTGAGCTTGCAACAGGTCTTGCATTTAGTTCAATAAGTAACAACAAAGTATTTAGTTCTATACTGATTTACAATTCAGGATTAAAGAAACACCAAACATCCAGCTTGAATTTAGGGTTAACACCAAACGGCCTGGGCATGTGTCTTAAATTTTAAACTGAATGTTTAATTTGTAATTCATATAATATAAAGGAGGCAGCCTCAATGAAAAGGTTGCCTCTTTTGTCTTTTAAAAGTGATAATTTATTCTGCTTTTTTATAAACTATCGCTACTACTGTTTTATCATCACCACCCATATTGATGGTCATTCCATAAGGACGGGATGGATCTATTTTAATCTGGTTCAACCCGGCTCTTCCTGTAAGTTGCTCCCAGATTGTAACAGCCATATGCACACCGGTTGCACCTGTAGGGTGCCCCCAGCCAATAAGTCCACCGGTGGTATTGATAGGAATTTTACCGTCGCGGGCAGTATTTCCGGCAGCAACAAAAGCAGCTCCCTCGCCATGAGCAGCAAATCCCAGCGCTTCAACGGCCAGTATTCCGGCTATTGTAAAGCAGTCGTGAAGTTCAACTGTTGCCAGTTGTTTGATAGTAATTTCAGCTGATGCAAGCGCCTGCTTTATGGCTTCGCGCATGGTTGTCAACACCGTTGGTTGTGGCGGATCTTCAGTAATATCGTCAACGGCATGCCCCCACCCTACTACCTCGACAGCATCGGCTTTGGATATACCTGCACGCTTGAGTCCTTCTTCGCTCATCACAGCAATACCTGAGGCGCCATCGCTTACTTTCGAGCAATCAAAAACATTGAGATGATCAGTAAATGACCTTGGGTTGGGTTCAGTAAGTGCCAGTGCTTCCAGATCAGTAACAGTATTATGATGTTCCTGGGCGGTCGGGCACAGCCGCGCGTTTTCGATGGCGTTGCGAAACCAGCGGGCAAAGCCATTGCGGGTATTTTCTCGGCCAAATTCCTTGTAATATGCTCCTGCCCTGTCGCTGAACTGTCCGGGGAAAAAATACGCATGACCTGTTTTGCGTTTATTAAACCAGCCTGCTCCGGCAAGGATATCAGCCCCATAAATTGCTTTTACTGTATTCTGAACTTCTATCCCGAGACAAAGCACTGAATCCGCTGTTCCGGCTAATATTGATTTCATTCCGGTTATCAGGGCAAGGCCACCCGACGCACAAGCACCCTCAACACTAATGGATGGTTTATATCGCAAACCCTTGTCGACCATGGGCAAAAAAGCGCCAAGATGTCCCTGTTTATTAAAACGTGCAGCCATAAAATTACCTACAGCGCATTCGTCAATATTCTGTGCACCACCAACCTGGCTGAGAACGCCTTGCCCGGCTTCTTTCATATAATATTCCAGCCCAGGGCGTAAGGTGCGTGGATTAAACTCCTTGCGGCCGGTACCAAGGGAAATGGTATTGTAACCGGCGGTCATAAATATTTTTTGTGATGATTTCTTCATGTCAAATATTATTATAACGGGTTACAAATAATCGTTTATCGGACCATAAGCGTGAAAAAAGCCTGTAAGTAAAACTGTATTCACATCGTTCCCGCTATGAGCAACTCCGTCGGCTACCAGTTTTTGAGCCGTTTTACGGGAGTTAAGTGCGTAGGCAACTGCAAGCGATGCTCCTGCTGTTTTTGATTCTTTCAGGGCCTTGTAAGCGGGTTTCAGTACAGCATCTTTATCCCTGGATTTAACCAGTGTTTTCCATGGCATTACTTCGGAAGGTAAAGTTCCAAGCCAATTATCTGCTTTATCGCGGAAAGCGGAAAAAGGAATGTAGGAAAGAGCGCTTTTATCAATAATGCCAACAGGTTTGCCTTTTTCATATTTTAGAAAACCTTCTTTCTGGCTTCCATCACTGAACTGGCCACCTTTTATACCACCTAAAACCAACTCGTCGAGAAGGCTGCTATGAAGTTTTTCACCTTCCATATGTGGCTGCATCACACGAAGTATAAACTGTACCACATCGAGACCAACATAATCAATAAGCTGAAAAATTCCCATAGGTCGCGAAAGGAAGTCGCGTGTAACACGATCAATGCAATAAATTGCTTCGGATAATGGCATCAGGGCCGAAAGCCTTTCAGCTTCTCTGATTCCGAAAAGGGCATCGCGCATAAAATGACCATTGCCGATAAATCCAGCTACATCATTTGAAGGAACTACTGTTTTCCGAAGATTTGCAGCGTATTTATTAGCAAACTCAACCATTTCGGCAGGATTTTCATCAATGGGAATGAGTTCAACCAGTTTTTGGACAGCAGGTGGATTATAGAAATGAAATCCCAATATCCTTCCTTTCAAATCAGCATTTTTATTGAGGCCACCGATAGGAACTGATGAGGTATTAGTAAAAAACCAGGGCTGCAGGCTGCTATTCTCATTGATCATCCTGAAAAGTTTTTCTTTGAGCGCCTGGTTTTCACTTACGGCTTCAAATATCAGGGTGGAATCATACGCGGCTTCAATACGGGTAGTAGTTCTGATAATGCTCATTACATCCAGCACATAAGCTATTATTATATCGCTGTTTTCGACTAAATCAGGCTTGTCGGAATAAATATGGCGCAGTGCCACTGCTTTTTTTTCAGCAGCTTTAATCACCTGTGCGTGTAAATATTTCACCAAGCCACTAAGACCTTCGTCAGAAGTATCAATGGCATTTAAAACAAATGATTTTCCCTGGTTTTCGGGTTTTAACATCTGATCAGCCATTTCGATAGCGGTAAGCAACATTATACCGCTCCCCATTTTACCGGCGGCGCCGAGGACTGAGACTTTTTGGATTCGTTGTATATATTCCATTTTTGTTCGGGATTTGGGAATTAAGTGTCAGGTGTTAGTGAAGTACGGGCGAAGACGACATAGTAAAAAAATGAAAGTCGTTAATGCATCAAAAGGGAACGAATAACCATTAACTTTTAACCGTTAACTTATCTCGATCTATATAAGCTACCACTCCGGTTTTCGTTTTTCAAGAAAAGCCTTCATGCCTTCGGTGCCTTGTTTTCCGAAAAGCTGACCGAATGCCTGCGCTTCAAGCAGGCTGCCTTGTGCCAGTGAAACCTGGTACCCTTGCCGGGTAACAAATTTTACCGCTTTAATAGCATCAGGACCTTTAGAGGCAATCACATCTGCAATCCGGAATACTTCATCCATCAATTGTTCCGGCTCTGTGACTTTCTGCACCAATCCCATCCTATAAGCATCTGCAGCTGTCAGCATTTCACCGGTCATAAGCATAAAAAGGGCATTGCCCATACCAATTTGCCTAGGCAGCCGCTGGGTACCTGCATAACCGGGAATCAGTCCAAGACTAACTTCGGGTTGTCCAAATTTTGCAGTGCTTGAAGCAATACGAAAATCACATGCCATGGCGAGTTCAAGTCCTCCACCCAACGCAAAACCATTGATAGCAGCAAAAACCGGTACACCAATAGTTGAGAAGCCTCTGAAAGTTTTCTGGCCACGCAGTGAAAATGCTTCTGCTTCTTCGGTTGATTTATTTACCATTTCAGCAATATCGGCACCTGCAACAAATGCTTTTCCAATGCCGGTTATAACAATTGCCGTTAACCCGGGATCAGTTGCATCGTTAGCAATAAAGTGATCCATTTCATCGAAAAATGCAGTATTAAGTGCATTCAGGCTTTCGGGACGATTGATGCTAACCAGTAACATACTAGCGTGGCGCTCGTGTTGAAGTATTTTATATTCCATTGATTTTTAGATAAACAAGAGTGGCAAATCTGTGAACGAAACAGTAACAAATATAAGTACTTTTCTATATAAGAAACAATTCAGAAATAAGAAAGTTAATTCAACTTATGAAGGTGCCAGAACATCTATAGGTGTATCAGTCTAGAAATCAACAAGCTGAGTATCCTGAATTATCTCTAACGTTCTCTTGCGCTAAAGAATTGAAATTCTGGTAAAATGAGTATGCTTTATTTATATGCCCCGGTTATGGATCCTGGAGAAAATTTCTTTAATAAAGTCCCTTAACACGTGGTTTTCCGGCAATAAAATCTTTCAGGTAAAAGGGTTCGCAATAGGCGACATCAGCAAAATTATTTGCGTTAAACTCGCTTTCGGCTAACATGCAAACAGGTACGGCTGAAAGATTAATATCATCTAAAAAAGTAAAATTCTCTTTTGATTCAAAAAAGGAATTACACTTTGAGGCACCATCGCCAAAATAAATAATTTCTCTACCTGCAAATGAAGCAAATGAATCTTCAGTAACAATAAGCGCATTCACTGGTTCAATAACCTGCAGTTTTTGATCAAACATTGCAGTATATACTTCCATTCTCCTTGCATCGAGCATTGGTACTAACAGGGCTCTTTCAGTATCTTTTTCCTGTTGTTTACATATCTGTAAAGCCTGCCAGGTTAATGATTTTAAGGTGTCGATAGCAATAAATGGTTTATCAAGTGCGTAGCACAATCCCTTGGCTGAGGATACTCCTATACGCAGCCCGGTATAGGATCCGGGACCCATGCTCACAGCAATGGCATCCAGTTGAGGATAAGTCAACCCGGCTTCAGTAAATACTTCAGCTATGTATGTTGTCAGCATGGCTGAATGATCCCTTGCACCTGTCGATTCGCGAATAGCAAGAAGTTTTCCTTCCTTCACCAATGCAACTGAACAAATTGTTGTAGCTGTTTCGATACCTAAAATTAATGGCATTTATAATTTATTAAAATGATTGCAAATTTACGCTTTTATAATAAAAGAGTTCCGGGTGCCGGGCGCCTTGTCAGGAAACATGGAACCTGGAACCCGGAACCCGGTGATCCTCTTTTCTTTTATAAATATGAATTTTACTTATTCTCGTCTGTATACAAATCCTTTACATCAACCTTGTTAACCTTATCTCCATCTTTTAGCTTTTTGGAAACTGCACGGTAAGGGGCTGTAATTATTTCCTGCCCATCTTTAAGTCCTTCCAGAATTTCGATATTGGTATTGTCCTGAATCCCGGTTTTTACTTTCAGCATTTTTGCAACTCCGTTGTCGTACATAAAAACATACTCTTGGGCAACTTCAATTTTCTTTTTAACGTTATTATTATTTTGATCCGACTGAGCTTGCTCTTCCACTTTAGGTGCTGCTTTCGTTGTATCAGTTCTGGTAGTTACGGCCTGAATTGGAATTGTAAGAACATTTTCATCAATTTCAGTACGGATATCAACAGTTGCTGACATACCTGGCCGGAAAGGTGACTCATTGGGTTTATCCGAGGGAACCAGATCTTTATACGAATCAGGAAGAATGCGGATTTTTACATCGAAATTTGTAACCTGGTCGGCGCTAACACCTACTGTATTTGCGGATGTACTGATTTCGGTTACAATGCCTTTGAATTTGCGGTTTTGATAAGCATCAACTTCAACAAAGGCTGTATCGTTAAGCGTAACACGAACAATATCATTTTCGTTTACACTCACACTTACTTCCATTGTCTGCAGATTGGCTATGCGTAAAATTTCAGTCCCTGATCCAAATTGTGAAGCTCCGGCTACTCTTTCACCCTTTTCGATATTAAGCTTCGAAATGGTTCCTCCAATAGGAGCATAAATTGAGGTTTTGGAGAGGTTCTCTTTAGATTCCTTTACTCCTGCTTCAGCACTTTTAACATTGAATGCAGCAGCTTTTACACTTTCATCGGCGGCTTCCACTTCAGCCTTTGCAACTTCAAAATTGGCCGTCGAAGTTTCGTATTCGGCATCTGCAATCGCTTTTTGTTTATACAGTATCTCGTTCCGTTCGTATGTACTCTTTGCATTGGCATATTGCGATTTTACCTGGGCCAGCCGGGCTTTTGAATTAGCGAGGTTTGCCTGAGAGGTGTTTAATGCAGCAATTGTCCGGTCGTAATTTGAGAGGTATATTTCAGGATTTATTTTTGCCAGCAATTGTCCTTTTTTAATGAGTTCGCCCTCCTTTACATATAGTTCAATTATTTCGCCGGAAACATCTGGTGACAGTTTTACCTCAACTTCCGGGGCAATTTTCCCATTAGCCGAAACTACTTCAACAATAGTGCGTTTAGTTACTTTTTCAGTAGCAACTTTTGTTTCATCAGGTTTCCCGATAAGTCCCTTTTTCTTGGCAACAACACCAACTATAAGAAACAGAGCAACAGCAATAATAAGAATCCAGATAATTTTTTTCTTTGTAAACATCGTTGATATGAATTAATTTATGATTTTGTTTTTGTTTGACTGTATAAGGAAATCAGGTATTCTTTATTTCCGGTTCAGGCTTAAAGGTTTGCCCATGTAAAAATCAAGTACGGTAGTTTTGAATATAAACTCAAATTTGGCCTGCAACAGGTCAGATTCAGCTTTTTCAAAATTTATTTTTGAATTGTTGTACTCTACCGAATTCAGAGCGCCAACTGTGAATTTTTGCTCAGCGTACCTGAAGGATTCACGGGCCGCTTCGACCCCGATAACAGATGACTGGTGTTTATTGAGAGCGGCTTTTGCGTCAGCATATGCCTGTTGAATAGTCTTCCGAAGTTCAAGTTTTCTGAGATCCAGGGCATATTTTGAATTTTCGACATTCAACTTTGCTTTGCTGATGGAGGTA
>JBBQGD010000156.1:0-7536 GCA_038322655.1 Bacteroidales bacterium
TTGGCCAATGACGAGCAGGCTTCATAGCCCAACATTGGAACCAGAGCCGTTACAATGCCAATGCTGTTTTGTACCAGTTGCAGACAATGTTCTTTGTTGGCCGTAATTCCGTCAATACACCGGTATTTTAATGTCAGCATACCACTTTTTAGCATCTCAACTGATTCAAAAATACTTTGTACAATTACAGGTTCCATTACGTTTAATTCCAATTGTCCGGCTTCGGCGGCAAGGGTAACTGTGAGGTCATTACCTATTACTTTAAAGGCTATTTGGTTAACAACCTCGGGAATAACGGGATTCACCTTACCAGGCATAATGGAAGAACCGGGCTGCATAGGAGGGAGATTTATTTCGCCGAATCCTGCCCGTGGACCGGATGATAACAGGCGCAGGTCGTTCGAAATTTTAGAGAGTTTCACGGCCAGGCGTTTTATGGCTGATGAATACATTACAAATGATCCTGTATCTTGTGTTGCTTCTACTAAATTTGTCGCATTTTTCAAATCCAGACCTGTAATTTTTCGCAAGTGATGTACTACCTTCGCTGCATATTCAGGGTCTGAATTAATTCCCGTACCAATGGCTGTGGCACCCATATTGATTTCAAGAAACAAACGTACATTTTCCTCCAGTCGTTCCACTTCTTCTCCCAGGGTGGTGGCCCAAGCATGAAAGCTTTGTCCCAATGTCATGGGAACAGCATCCTGCAACTGGGTACGGCCCATTTTTATCACGTCACTAAACTCATCACCTTTGGCTTTAAACGATTCGATAAGCTTTTTTAATGTTTCGATAAGCGTAAAATTATTGTTGTAAAGCGCAATTTTAACAGCCGTTGGATACGCGTCATTGGTAGACTGGGAAAGGTTTACATGATTATTGGGATGGCAAAAGTTATATTCTCCTTTTTTATGGCCTAAAAGCTCCAATGCGCGGTTTGCAATTACTTCGTTGGCATTCATGTTGGTTGAAGTTCCCGCGCCGCCTTGTATCATATCCACCACAAAATGCAGTTGAAGTTTGCCATTTTGTATTTCAGTACAAGCGCTGATTATGGCTGCAGCAATGTCATCACCCAGTAATTTAAGCTCGTGATTTGCCTCTGCTGCTGCTTTTTTTACCATAGCCAGCGCTTCAACAAGTACAGGGTAGAAATTCAACGAAACCCCGCTGATGTTGAAGTTTTCTATACCGCGCATGGTTTGGATACCATAATAAGCCTGGTTTGGTACGTCGCGGTCTCCCAGTAAATCATGCTCCTTGCGGGTTTCAGCGGCTTCGTACTGGCCGGCAACATTTAACATACGGCTGTTAGCCATACGCATCCGGCGAGAAATGACCTGAGCTACATTCGAGAATATTTTTAAAGCTGATGCACCGTTCTGAATGAAATATTCTTTTTTAACTGAAAGTACGCGGGTTTTTTCAGTAGTGCGCGCGCTTGTTGAATGTTTGCTATTGCCTGCCAGGCTTCCTTCCCCCAGGAAATCACCTTTGGTAAAATACGAAAGACGCTTTTCTTCACCATAGATGTTCTTTTTGAAAAGTTCTACTTCACCTTCGTAAATAAGGAAGAGATCTTTGCGCTCATTATTTTCCTCAAACAGTAAATCGTTGCTGTTAAATGTGGTTTCGGTCAGGCTCTTCGACAGGGTGTCAAACTCCTGATCGGTAAGGCCTTGAAAAAGCTCGATTTCTTTGATAAAACTTTGAATTTGTGCGTATTCCATAGTCTATATAGTTTTAAATTTGAAGCTGTAAACATAGCTAAATTATTGGCATGTTTCATAGGAGAATGTACTACAAAGCCTTACAATAACTGACTAAAAGATATCATTACGTCACCAAAATTTATTGAAACAATCCCGCCTTTATTTTTACCTGCTTTGATAAATCAAGGTTTAAGGTTATCCGTATTCTTTCCTTTACAGAACTGTTGATGGATTGAATATTTGCCGAAACGAGAAGAGGAACATAAACCTCGATTACATCCCAGATGCCTGCTTTTAAACCTGCTTCATAAAAGACCGGTGAATTATGACTTGTGCCGAGTCCATGATCGTTAAACAAAATATTCGCAAAAGGTTTAACCGGAATCTTGCCTGCTTTCCCGGGCAGACTGCTTGTAAAGGAAATGGAAATCAACCGTTTACTAAACCCAAGGCTTTCGTTTACCGGCGAGATAAGACCGCCTTCCGAAAACAGTACCTGTCGCGACAGGAATGTTTCGGGATATGCTGTAAAACGATCAGGAAAGGTTCCTTCAAAAAGATATTGCTCGGGTCCGCTCCGGCCGCCGGGTGAAAGCGAATAAAATGGCACAACTGATGTATTTTGCAGCATGGTTCCTGCAAAAAATCTGATATCCAACCCATTGTCTTTGCCCCGGTAGCTGTGCGTATAGTTCAAAACCATTGCGGCTTTCTGATACGACTGATGAGCTTCTAAAGTGACGTCCAGGCTATAAGGATTAACCAGCCGTGTTTTTTCCAAACGGTAGCCAAGTTGAAGGTATGAACTCATTTTTGCATTTTCTGTCAGTTCAATCTGGTAAAGATCAGTAGCTGCAATATAGTATCCGGATACACTGTGCGATAATGGCTCATTAAGTTTTTGAGGTCTGAAAAACAAGTCAATACCGGCTTTTATTTTGTGGTAGTTTTGGTTGCCCGGTGCGCCGAATTGCGTCCCTTCCAACGTGAATTTTGCCAGCCTGATAATAGAATTGTATGGTACACTATTGTACGAAATTCGTCCAAAACCTGCTATTCCCGGTTTTTTGAAAGTATAGAACGGCATTAAAAAGTACTCAAATGGCTTAGGTATAAGGAACCCGTTATTCAACGCTATTCCCAGCATATAACTGTTTTCTCTTGTCCAGTTCACCAAAGGAATAAACATAAAGGATCGCTTGCCGGGGTCTTCCATAGTGAAGTAATACTGTGTCCGGATCGGATCCGACTTCCGGAAAATGCCTGATGTGCTGATATTGTTATTGAGCCTGTATAATTCAGGCATAAGGTGACCCGGATCGATTTGTATTTCCCGGTAATTTCCCTGTGGAAGATCAATCCATTTCTCTTCTGTGAAACCATCGATCCATTTTTCGAAATATACTGAGTCGCCCGTCATTCCTGCAATCAGAAGGGGCGAAGCAAGTTCAGCATTGTTTTTTACCAACAGTTGCTGATTTTCGAAACGGAGTATTTTATAATCCAATCTCTTGGTGGTCGACAGAAAATCATCAAAAAACCAGCCCAGATTCTTCCCAGTCAGGGATTCAAATGAAGCACGAAGATCGTCCGGCTGCGGGTGTTTGAATTTCCATTTACGATAATAATCGTGCATCACTGAATCAAAAACGGAATCTCCCAGGTATGCCCTCAGGTAATTATATCCAAGTGCTGCCTTGTAATAAATCATCATATTGTAATTTGCATCGCTGTATTCCGGCGCAGGTAGATTTAAAGGTTGTTCAATATTGGCGCGGGACTGCATGAGCCAACCGATTTCCTGCATCCGCTCAACCGGCATAGTATCAATATGGAAAAATTTCGCCATTTTCCTGTTATTAAAATACACTTCCCATAGTTTCTTATTGGGGTAGTTCTCACTCATGTAACGCTTTTCATAAGCCGTAGTAAGACCTTCGTCGAGGTATGGGTACCGGCGCTCGTTGTAACCGAGGGCGCTGTAAAACCAGTTATGCCCGATTTCGTGTGTAATTACATCATCGAGATCGTATCCATCTTCAGCAGGACCAATAACGGTAAGTCCGGGGTATTCCATTCCGGCTCCTGCGCTTAATGAACTTTGAACGGCAGTAAAACTATGGTAAGGATAATCTCCTATCCAGTTTGAGAAATCCAATATTGCTCTGTTTACATAGTTTAAGGCATCCAGCCAGAGTGCCGCCTGCTTATCAGTAAACATAATCCATGTGGTTACAGTTCTTCCTGATTCAGGAAGTATTACGTTTCCTTTCAGCACATGGAAGCGTTTATCTGCAAACCAGGCAAAATCATGAATCCGGTTGCCTGTATACTTCAAAGTTTTAAATTGTTCTGATGAAGGCGGGAATTTTGGCGTTCCAAAGTAAAAGTCTTTTTTCCAGGACGTATCGGCTGCGAGGCTGTCGAGTCTTTCCAATTCGCTCTTATTTTTCAGGTCGCCGGTAGCGCCTACAGTATAATTATCAGGCAATGAAATGTTTACCTCATAGCTTCCAAATTCTGAATAAAATTCTCCCTGTTCGAGATAAGGCATCTGGTGCCAGCCCGAATTGTCGTAAACCGCTGGTTTTGGGTACCATTGAGAAATTTGATACGATTCACCGATATGCCCTAAACGCGAAGACACGCCTTCCGGCAATTTTACATGAAATGGGGTGGTAATGATAATAGAATCGCCGGGTTGGAGTGCAGTATTCAGTGAGATTTTACAAATATCGGGGAAGCCGGGAAGCAGGTTCCATTGAACCAGCCGGCCATCGATCTTAAAGTCCAGTGAATCAATATAACCTTTTAATTCCGGGTCATTAAAAAGCTTTTCCTTTCCTTTCAGGCTGAATAACTGCTTTCCCAATTCGGTATTGTTGGAGGAATAGGCATTGGGCCACAGGTGAAAAAATAAAAAACTCAGGGTGTCCGGCGAATTATTGATGTATTCGACTGTTTCAAAAGCATTTAATTCATGTAGCTTATCATTAAGCGTAACATCAATCGAATAATTTACTTCCTGCTGAAAATATTTCTGCGCAGTAACATCCTGGAAATGCCATAGAACTAACGTGCTGAAAAGGATTACTTTCCACTTCATGCAGATATCAGACAAATTTCTCAAAATGTTTAAGGGTTAGGGGATTACTGCATTTGTTTTACCTGTAACTTTCACGTATGCAGAAGATATAACTGCAAATCATTGAACCAGCCAGATGCATATTGTGCACATCATAGTTGCATTTTTTTATACTTCTGTCAGAAATGATTGAGTTTACTGATTTCTCAGATTCAACAAAAGAGTTCTGTGTGAAACAGAACTCTTTTGCTATAACAAGCTTCGATAGTAAATATCATAACTTGAGCGAATTATGAAAGCAGAAATGGTTTCTGCATAGTAAGTCTTAACTCAATATATTTTATTTGCCTGTTAATCCAGGTCAAACCCGAAATCAATGATTAAAGTAAAATGATGAGCAGAATGATAATAAGAATCAGGGTGCCTGTTCCAATGTATACATAACCTCCGCCTCTTTTCATAGTTTGTTTAATTTCTTTTACTTCTTTACGAAGAGCAAGCTTTTCGGCAGATGACATATCCGATTTGTCCATGTCACGTATTTCTTCAACACGATCTTTCAATTTAGTAGTTTGTGCTTCCGTTAATTTAGTGTCGGTCTTTGCGGGAATTGCCGGATTTTCTATAGCATTTTTAGGATTTAAATTGCTGGCAAACACGGTCGATGCGCTCATTGACATGATCATAAGCAGCGCAAAAAAGATTGTTTTTTTCATTTTTCTTTAAGTTTAAATACGTTAGTGAAATTGTTAGGTACAAAGATACCTTGTGATGTTCCGGCTTATGTTACACAATTCTATTTTTGAGTTACATCATTCACACATTAAAATCAGACGGAGAACTTTACGTATTGATATTGAGTCAGTTGAACAGAGTACAGGTTTTAGATTATACTGTCAGGAATACTATGACCCGATAAAAATCGATTCATGCTGATCAAGATTACATTAAAAATACCATCAAGGAATAATCTCACCTTGATGGCTGGTTTATAGATGACTATTGTAAGCCTGAATGGTGGAAACACAACTTCAACCGAAACTTTTCCTTAATAAAGGATAAAATCCTACCACTTGATATAACAACAGTTGAAGCTATTATCACCGTTGACTGCTTTAGCTGATTCCTGAAAGGAATTTACTACCCCGGTTTAACAATAAAATTTGCAAATTAAGATTCATCTTTCGTGGTGCGAACCAGGCTGATTCCGGCAGCAAAGAAAATAATGCCAAGGATGCCATATACGAGCAGGGCCTTAATACTATACGTTCCACCTGATGAGTTTACAAATAATATTGCAGTATAGATCAGTGCACCTATACCAAGTATAGTAAGCACTGCGCCAAAAATTCTTTTTAAATTCATGATTTTTGTTTTTAAAATAATGATACGGCAATAAAACCGGTGTTTTTCAACTGTTCTTTTCTTTGATTAAACAGTATCAGGTTAATCCGATAACCCGTTATTATTCAGGCAAATAACGTTACACATGAATATTGGTCAAAGTGCTGAGTAAGCCAAATACCTTCAACAGCCATACACAAACCACTACCACAACTACGATATTTAATATTTTCTTGATTTTACGATCCATGGGGATCATAGTATTCACAAGCCACAGAACAAATCCTGCAACAATTATCACGAGTAAGATGGTAAGAAGTGACATAAAAAAGGGGTTTAGGGTTGGATCAAAGGTAATAGCCTGAAATGCTGAAAGTGTTACATAACTTTATTTTCAAGTTACATAATTCACACATTTACAGCGTTTAAGTAGTGATGTTTCTATTTGTTATTAGAAATACAATAACTACTTGTCGTTGATAATACCTAAATACAGAAAACACAGGCATGCCTGATATTTTCTGTATCCCAAAAAATTTATTGATTCCTTTAAAATTGCATATTTACTAATGATTCCTTAAACGACCCAATAAAGTAGTAAGCGTATTCTTTAGTTTATCCATCGCACCTTTTACTGCCAGTTCACGAGTATTTGCCTGGTTAGTAACAGCGACCGGCGGCCTTCCTTCCAGGCGGGCTTCAAGCATACATCTAATGTCGTTCACGCCTTCTTTATTTCCGTCTTCATCAGAAAGATGAACTTCAAGTCGTGTAATCTGATCGCTAAACCTACTTAATCCTTCTGACAGTAAGGCGATTAACGGGGCATTACGGCTCTCGTTTCCTGAAATATTACTATCGGTATTTATTTGAATTTTCATTTCCTGTTTATTTTTTAAAAGAAAAGAGCTAATTGTTTCATGCAACAATTACAGCCCTGCATTCATAAACAAACCTGAATTCATGCTAATTTCATTTTTATTTTATGCTGTAGGGTCAACTTCGGTGTCGGGCTCCTTCGGTAGCAATGCCTGATCCTCCCTAATTAAAGTTTTCATCAGAACCTTTTTATCTTTTTGATTCCGATAAATCATGAAAATAATTAATGCTATAACGGCTATAATTACGAGTATTATGATAAGCCAATTCTTTTCCATACAATTACGTCTAATTGTTAACAGCCTGAAATACAGGTTGTGTAAGTCTGATACGGATTTTAGTAATTAAAGAAGCTACTTTTTAACAACAGATCGCGAAATCTCAATGCCTGAGGGATAGGATACGCTTCCTTCGTCCTCAGCAGTAATAATAATTTCCTGGGGATCAAATGATGTTACTGTTTCCAAGGTTGCTGATTTATCGTTTTTCCCCATCAGTTGACCAATATTTTTC
>JBBQGD010000157.1:0-7514 GCA_038322655.1 Bacteroidales bacterium
TTTCGTTCTGGCTTTTGCTATAGCATCGCCAATGTATGCACAGTACACTCCCGACACTATACCAAAGGAAGATATGAAACAAAATGATATGCCGGGCATGATGGGTAAGCCGACATTTGAAGCGAAATCCGGGGACACTCATTTTAGCATTTGGATTATAACACAGGATGAACATAATAAGATGATGAGAGGAATGAACGAAACGGACATGGGGATGAATAAAGACAAGGACATGGGGATGAATAAGGACAAGGACATGGGAATGAATAAGGATATGAAGGGGATGAAGGACAAGAACATGGGAATGAAGATGGATACCAATGCAATGAAAGGTAGAGGGATGGGTATGGACAATGAAGTAAAAGAAGCTATGATGGAGGGCACACATTATATAAGGATTGACGTAAAAAATGACGTAAGCGGGAAAGAAAATATAAACGCCAGTTCAGCCAAGGTTGAGATAGTTTCGCCTACTGATAAAAATTCTTCGGTTGACCTCAAAATGCCAATGATGAATCACTTTGGAGGTGGGCTTGCACTTGATGAAAAAGGGGAATACCAGCTTACGGTTAGTGTCGTTATGGGTACTGTTGCCAAAACAATGCACTTGAAATATACAGTCAATTAGGTAGTGTTTTTCAGCTTTAACTAAGCAGTTAAATGCTTGGATTATGTTGTTCCCGATTTTAAATGATCCGGGATCAGAATAGTGTTGTCTGAATAAATAAAGAAAAGACAGCCAGGAAATCAGAAACAGGAAATGGAGTAAAAAATGAAGAAAGTTAAAAAATATGCCAAAGATTTTCCGATCATTTGCGTGGGTGGCTCGGCTGGTGGTCTCGATGCCTATACCCGGTTACTGAAGAATCTTCCGACCGATATGGGTGTTGCTATTGTTATCGTTAATCATTTAAGAACTGTAGCCACCCTGCTTCACGAGATTCTTCCGAAATACACCGCGATGCCTGTTGAACTGATTACCGAGAAACTGAATATCCAACCCAATCATGTATTCATCATTCCGGCAAAGAGAGATCTGCACATTCTCAAGGGCGAATTCCGCCTGAAGCCGATATCAAAACCATGGGGATGGCCCGATGTAATTACTGTTTTTTTGCATTCCATGTCGCAGAACTGGGATGGAAAATTAATTGCTGTTATTGTCTCTGGTTATGATGGGGATGGAGCTGAAGCATTAGACAGTATAAAGAAAGCAGGCGGCATTACAATTGCTCAGAAACTTGATACAGCTAGTCAGCCGGATATGCCTGAAACGGCAATTGAAAGTGGGTATATAGATTTTATTCTTTCGCCCGAAGACATCGCTCAGAAGATTATACAAATCGCTCACAAGGAGTCAGCCAAGGTTTGAGAACAGATTTCGTTAACAAACAGGACAAAATTATGCTTGAGATTCGGAATTGAGCATCTTAAAATAAACGAAAAAGAACTTTCAGATACAGCAGGATCATAGGTAGAGGATAAAGGTATATTCACTTTGGCTCATTGAATTGCTGTGCACATTCGATTTAAAACCGGCTCTCATGGTTAGTATCAGGATAGGTGAAAATTCGTAAAAAGTCTGACAATAATCTTTCCATACGTCTTATACAGAGATGAGTATCGCTTTTATAAATATGTGAATTATGTAAATGTTTCCTGGAATTGTATAAAACTTTGCCTCCCGGCATAACTTACTTTTGTATTTACGCATTCTGTAGATTTTTTGTCAGATGCGATTTTGAGTAAACAGTTGTGATAAATTGCAAATTATTTGGTATGAAAAAACTAAAAGAGGATAAGCCGAAAGCAAACAGTTTTATTTTCCCCAAATCATTGACAGGAATCTTGGGTCTTGATGACATTACAACCGGAGGCATACCTCAAAACCGGCCCACGCTTTTGTTGGGCAATACAGGGTGTGGGAAAACAATAATGGCTATGCAATTCCTTATAAAAGGAATTGAAATGTATAATGAACCAGGCGTATTCATCACATTTGAAGAAAAAACAGACGAACTGGCGCTGAATGTCGGATCCTTTGATTTTGACCTGAATACTCACCTGGCAAACAATAAATTATACATTGAACATATACATATTATTCCGGAAGAAGTACATGATACAGGCAAGTATGATCTTGAAGGTTTATTTATAAGGATTGAACATGCAATTAATAACGTGAAGGCAAAACGTGTGGTACTTGACTCTATAGATACGCTTTTTTACAGACTCGATTATAAAATCCTGCGATCAGAGTTCAAAAGGTTACTGACATGGTTAAAAGAAAAGAAAGTAACCGCAATAATTACATCTGAAATGGGTGAAACTTTTCATAGCCGTAACGGATTGGAAGAATTTGTAGCCGATTGCGTAATAACTCTGGATAATCGTATAACAAATCAAATGGCCACCAGGCGGTTAAGGATTTTAAAATACCGTGGTTCATATCATGGTAATAATGAATATCCTTTCATAATTGATGAAAAGGGAATCACTGTTTTTCCGAATGTGAGTGAATCTTTCGACCAGGAATCAGGTACTAACAGAATTTCTTCAGGCATTAAAGACCTGGACGAAATGCTGGGTAAAAAAGGCTTTTATTCCGGCAGCAGCATTCTTATTTCGGGTACGGCCGGTACAGGAAAAACAAGCCTTGCGGCTTCGTTTGCATTCAATGTTTGCCAGGAGAACAAACCCTGTCTTTTTTGCGCATTCGAAGAAGCGCCTAACCAGATTATCCGGAATATGCGATCCATTGGATGTAATCTGGAACCTTTGGTTAAATCCGGGATATTAACATTTTATTATTCAAGACCTACTTTACAGAATCTCGAATTGCATTTTCTTGCGATCAAGGAAATTATATCTGAAATAAAACCTACAGTTGTTATACTTGATCCGATTACAAATTTAATGACAGAAGGCCCGAATAGTGATATCAGGTCGATGTTAACAAGGTTTGTGGATTATTTAAAAACCCAACATATCACGGTCTTGTTTACTGCTGCCATAACAGTAGGATCAATTGAGCGTAATCCGAGCGATGAAGGAATCTCGTCCATGGTTGATACCTGGATGATGGTGCAGGACATAGAGGTTGATTCCGAGCGCACACGCAGTCTTTGTGTGATGAAATCGAGGGGAATGGACCACTCCAATCAGGTTAAGAAGTTTAAGATTTCAAGTAAGGGAATTACTTTAAGCCCCATTATTGCGGGTGAAAAAGGAACCATAGCTGATTCAAAAAGAAAGATAAAGGAGCACCGGAATTTATCAACTTCTAAAGAATAAATCGGGATGAATGAATTTACACAGCAAACGGATTGTAAAATATTGGTCTTAACTTTTAAATGTAAAATATTAAGCTGACTACGATGACGGATAAAATGATGGAAAGAACAAAAGCTATGGATAAAGCCGAAAGTGTCGGGAATGAAAAATACATTCTCCGGTTATTTGTTACCGGCATTTTACCCAACTCTGCCCGTGCTATAAAAAACCTGAATGCTATTTGTGATCAATATTTATATGGCAGGCACGACCTTGAGATCATTGATATTTACCAACAGCCTTCGCTGGCCTTGACTGAAGAAATTGTTGCAGTGCCTGTTCTGATAAAGAAATTCCCATTACCGGAAATGCGGATGATCGGAGATTTATCAAATACTGAAAAGGTACTCAAAGATCTTGGCATTAACTAATTAATTTGATATACATTTCTTATGGCAAAAACTACTAAGCAACTTCTGGGAGAAATTGATGCCTTAAGCACAAAAAACGCCGCACTGATGCAGCAGCTTAACGAGGCAGCGGTATCTGCTGAACCTTTTAAATCCGGAAATATTGATGCATTGATTTTATCACACGAACAAGGCCTTTCAATTTATTCAAAAAAAACATCAGATAAACCCTACAGGATCTTGATTGAAAAAATGCATGAAGGTGCCGTCACTCTTAATGAATCCGGAATTATTATTTACTGCAATTCCTATTTTGCATACCTCGTGAATCTCCCTTTGCAAAAAGTGATAGGAACAAAATTCATAAATTTTATTGATCACCCTGCAAAGATGGAGATTGAAGCTTTACTTGAAAAAGGTAAGGTGAAGGCTTTTAAAAAAGAGATTTATATCAATGACAATAAAGGCAGGAAAATACCTGTGCTCATGAGTGTAAATGCTTTGATGTTGGAAAATGTCTTGGTTTTAAGCATTATTATTACTGATCTTACTATTCAGAAGGAAAATGAGGAAAAATTGAAGCTCAGGTCAGAGGAGTTGGAAGTGCAAAATGAAAAGCTCGAAAGAACAAATAATGAATTGGTCTTTCAAATCGAAGAAAAGGAAAAACGAGGAATGGAATTAAGCATTGCTAAAACAGATGTAAAAGAACTTGAAGTACTTAACACACATATAAAGAATGTTCTTGCTACGCTTTCGCACGATCTGAGAAGTCCGTTAGCATCAATAATCGGAATGGCTGAAATGCTCAATACTGATTATGAAACTCTTGACTTAGATACGATCAAGACAATGCTCAATCTCCTTTACAAAGCCTCAACAAATGAGTTACGCATGTTGGATTATTTATTGGAGTGGGCGAGAATAAAATATGCATCGGATGCATTTTCACCAGTAGAAATTTTTCTTGCCCGATCTGTGAAGAATGTTTTTGAAACCTTAAATAAAAATGCAGTTTCAAAAAACCTGCAACTCTACAACGAGATTGAAGAAAATATCCGTGTTTTTGCGGATGATAGAATGTTGTTATCCATACTTCAGAATTTGGTTTCCAATTCAATACAGCACAGTTATGTGGGAGGCAAAATTATAATCTCAGCTAAAACAAATGAAGATAAAATTGTTGTTGAGATTAATGATAACGGGATAGGAATGTCCCCAAAAATAAAAGAAATACTTTTTACTCCGCAAATTGTCACTCTTACAAATGCAAGAAAAGCAAATAAAGGTGCTGGCATCGGATTATTATTAGTAAAAGGTTTTTTAGAAAAAAATGGCGGCAAAATATGGGTTGAAAGCAACGTGGGTGAGGGTTCCTCCTTTTATTTTACATTACCTGTACCGAAATCGCTCGAAAATACGGATTACTCTGACAAAACCAGGCTATACGAAAGTGTCTGATAAGGAAAGCACGACCTCACGAATATAAGTTTGCGATAGAATCAGCCAGTAAGTAAAGTAAAATATTCATGCATGATAAATAAAATCGGTTAAGTTAATGGAAAGTTTACCAGCCACACTTTGGTGGATAAGTTTATCTGCAAATACCATTATAATACAATAATCTTGGTTAGTGTTTGTTAAAGGGCGTTGCTAATTTGGCAACGTTCTTTTTTTATTTTATTATGAATACTATTAGTCAGAAAAAGTGTTAAAAAATGGAACTTATAGTCGTAACTTAGCAATACTTAAATCATACCCGCGTTTTAAAATTATAAGATTACTCAACCGATACCCGGAACCTATGTAAGTTATTTACACTCATTTTCACCAAAAACCAAAAGCCATGGAAGAGATAGTAAATTCACCTCCTTTGAACGAACTTCAGAGCAAACTTAAACAGAAATTCCCGGAGCTGAAAGAAGCGGATTTGCAGATACAGCAAACCAGTCATAAAGAAATGCTACGAATGATCGGCTATAAACTCCGAAAGACTAAAAAAGAGATGATGCAAATCATTCAACTTCTTTAGCCAATTTCTGCTTTTCGGTTATATACCGGACTATTCGTATTAACTAGTATTCTAGATTAATAACCCTCATTTTCTGTCAGGCCCACGATTCAAGGACTAATCTCTGTTTCGGGAACAAGAACATTAATTAGTTTTGAAACCATGAATTTCTTTTGTTTAACATACGATATCAGGAGACCTGAATTTTAAAAAAAAGCACGGATTTATCCCTTAAAAGTAATATTGACGAAACAGGATCTTTTATTAAAAATCATGAATATAAAAACAAACAGTATGAAACCGGGATATAGTTCTTTACCTGCCGATATGGAAGGCTTTGATTCCCTTGCTGAACTTGCACTTGATTTGCGTTGGTCATGGGACCATTCATCCGATGAAGTCTGGCGGAGGCTTGATCCTGATCTTTGGGATCTTACTCATAGCCCCTGGATCGTTTTACAAACTATTTCCCGCGATGATTTTCAATCAGTGATGAATGACCCGGTTTTTAAGAACAAGATCGATACACTTATTAATTCAAGGAATGAAGCAAACGCTTCACCCGCATGGTTTCAGCAAACCTATCCGGATTCGGCCTTATCAGGTGTTGCTTATTTTAGCATGGAATTTATGTTAAGTGAAGCTCTGCCTATTTATTCAGGTGGGTTGGGTAATGTGGCTGGTGATCAGCTTAAAACTGCAAGTGATTTGGGCATACCTGTAACAGGCATCGGGTTGCTTTATCAGCAGGGTTATTTCCGCCAGGAAATCGACAGAAACGGAATCCAACAAGCCCTTTATCCATTCAACGACCCATGGCAATTGCCGGTTGCGCCCTTGCGTCGGCCCAATGGCGAATGGCTGCGTATAGAGGTTAAACTTCCCGGTTATTCCTTATGGTTGCGTACATGGCAGGTTCAGGTTGGCAGGATTAAACTCTATTTGTTAGATAGTAACGATGCTGCAAATTTACCTGCTCATCGGGGAATAACCAGCGAATTGTACGGGGGTGGATCTGAACTCCGGCTGAAACAGGAAATGGTGCTCGGAATCGGAGGTTGGCGCCTGCTTCAGGCACTTGAAATTAATCCGCAGGTTTGCCATCTCAACGAGGGCCATGCAGCATTTGCCATATTGGAGCGGGCATATAGTTTTATGAAAGAAAACGGGCAACCCTTTGAGGTTGCCCTGGCTGCTACAAGAGCCGGAAATCTTTTTACCACTCATACTGCAGTAACTGCAGGATTCGACCTTTTTCCGTCATCGCTTATCAAACAATACCTGGGTGAATATGCAAGTCAGAAGCTTGGCATTACACAGCAACAATTGCTTGCATTGGGACGTAAAGATCCCAATAACGATTCGGAGATGTTCAATATGGCTTACCTGGCAATCCGTGGAAGCGGAGCAATCAACGGTGTAAGTCGTTTGCACGGAAAAGTAAGCAGGCATATCTTTGAACCGATCTTCCCTAAATGGCCGGCATGTGAAATACCGGTAGGGTATGTTACCAATGGAGTGCATATGCCAACATGGGATTCCAAAGAAGCCGATGAAATATGGACAGGAGCATGTGGTAAAGACCGCTGGCTGGGGATGTGCAAAACCCTGGAAACAGATATCCGCCAGGTTTCCGACGAAAGACTATGGGAAATGCGTACCAATGCTAATAAAGCACTTATCCGTTTTGCCAGCGAACATTTTTCACGGCAATTAGCGGGTTCAGACTCTTCTCCGGATAGAATTGAACAGTCCAGACATTTATTTGATCCGAACGTTCTGACCATTGGTTTTGCCAGGCGTTTTGCGACTTACAAAAG
>JBBQGD010000158.1:0-7478 GCA_038322655.1 Bacteroidales bacterium
GCTCAGGTCGCTGAAACCCGTCCTGCGGTTTCTGTTGAAGGGTTTATTACAAATCCACAAGGTAAATATATTGAAAACGTGCATGTTGTAAATGTTTAGGGTAGAAGGGGAACAACAATCAACTGGCAGGGGCAGTTTCATATAAATGCATATCCCGGCGATACCATTAGGGCTACCTGTGTCGGGTATATTCCTTTCAAATATCATCTAGCGGTTAACGGGTCCTTGCCTGTAATCCCAATGCATATTATAATGCAGGTTGATACACTGGAAATTTCCGGAGCAGAAATCTATCCCTGGCCATCAGATGCAGAAGCACTGAAAAAAGCTGTACTTGCAATGGATGATCAGACACCCAAAACTTTTGATCTTAAACTAAACGATCCGAAATTTTACGGAGTCCCGCTTCCAGGAGGTGGCGGCCAGCCGCAACCCAGCACTCCCGGATTGGCTAATCCCGGGTTAACAGTTACTATACCCGGCCCGATTACGACTTTATACGATGCATTCAGCAAAGAAGGAAAGAGCAAACGGAAGCATGAGGCGCTGGTAAGCCAGGATCAGAAAAAAGTGGTTGCAGCCCGAAGATACAATGCAAAGGTTGTTCAGCAGATAACTTCGTTTAAAACAGATAAAGAAATTCAGGATTTTATGTTGTATTGCACCCTTTCGGTTGATTTTATTGTAAGCTCAACGGAATATGAGCTATATAAAGCCATAAACGAATGCCTGCTTGCTTACAACGATTCAAAAAAAGCGAAGATATAATTTTTCGGAGCAACCCACTCGAAATACCCAAGACTCAATCCCGATAGCTATCGCGACCCGATTTAAAGGCCTAAACCCTCTACCTCAATTTCTTTTTGGATCCTGGTATCTTTTGATTTGGGCCTTGAAATTTTAAAACAAAGGGATTTAGCCTTTTTTAATAAAAACTCCTGATCACTGGCCTTCCAGTATTTTTCCTGCCGTAACTTTATCATTTGCCAGCTGAAGCTGTAGATCGCCTAAACTGGCAAATCTCTTCTCATCACGGATACGGTCGATAAACGATAGAGTAACTTCCTTGTCATAGATATCCTGGCTGAAATCGAAAATATTGGCTTCGATAGTCAGGTGGTCGGCGTCAATAGTTGGCCTGAAGCCAATATTGGTCATCGCTTTATAAACGGTATCATCAATTTTTACAACCGTGGCATATACACCCTGCCCCGGAATAAGCTTATGGCTGTAAGTGATTTTCAGATTTGCAGTAGGATAACCTATATTTCGCCCGATTTTATTTCCTGCAACTACAGCTCCTCTTATTTCGTATGGATAGCCAAGCATGGTTGCTGCAAGTTTCACATCTCCATCGAGCAAAGCACGCCTCACCATGGAGGAACTTACTGTGTGCTCGGAAACCAGAACCATCGGCAACTCATCTACTGTAAAGCCATATTCCCTGCCCATTTTGCTCAACAAATCATAATCGCCCTTTCTGTTCTGGCCAAAAAAATGATCGTATCCGGTAATTACGTGGCTCACCTTAATCTGGTCAACAAGAACATTTTTAATAAAGTCGTGAGGTGTGATTTTTGAAAATTCCAGATCGAAAGGAATTACCAGCACCACATCAACGCCCGCTGATTCGAAACGATGCAGTTTTTCTTCAGGTGTATTCAGAAGCCAGACTTCGGCCTGATGTGGCAGCACCAGCCGTGGATGAGGTTCAAAAGTAATTACAACGGATTCACATTTTTTTTCCTTTGCAAGAGCCGAGAGGCGGCTGATAATTTCCAGGTGCCCGCGGTGAACTCCATCAAATACACCTACAGTTGCTATAGGTCTGCAATGAGATTTAAATTCAGAAATCTGACGGTAGATTCGCATTATTTGCAATAGGTTATTACTAGGGAAATTAAAAAGTTAATTATAATTGAATTAAATGGCAGCATTGTAAATTTCAAATTCTAAGAACCAAGATCCAAAACTTAAAATCCCATTTTCATATTTTTCAATCTCCCTTTCAGAATATTTTTCTCCGATGGAATTTGGAGCTTTAATTTTGGGACTTGAAATCTTAAAAAAGCCCTTATTTATTCTAAAGAATAAGGGCTTTTTTAAGCGTTAACCAACTCATTATTCAGCAGGTAAGCAGCAATCTGCACTGCATTGGTAGCAGCACCTTTGCGGAGATTATCTGCAACAATCCAAATATTGATAGTGTTTGGCTGGGATTCATCGCGGCGCACGCGGCCAACAAAAACCTCATCGCGGCCTTCTGCATATTTTGGCATAGGATAAACAGATTTGTCCGGTTCGTCCTGTACCACAACGCCCTGTGTTGAGGATAACAGTTTGTTTATCCATTCCATCTCGAATTCTTTCTCGAACTCAATATTTACCGATTCCGAATGGCCACCGGTAACTGGTACCCTCACTACGGTAGCAGTAAGACGAATAGAATTATCGCCCAGTATTTTGCGTGTTTCGTTCACCAGTTTTGTTTCTTCGGTTGTGTAACCGTTAGCTTCGAAAGTGCCGCCATGAGGAAATAAGTTCATATCGATCGGATGAGGATATACCATATTGGTACGTGTTCCAGCCCGTTCGTTCATTAGTTGTTCCATAGCTTTTTGGCCGGTTCCAGATACGGATTGATAGGTAGAAACAACAATCCGCTTAATTTTTAATTGCTTATGTAATTGTGATATGGCAAGCACCATCTGAATTGTACTGCAGTTCGGGTTCGCTATAATCCTGGTATCAGCATTCAGCAGCGACGCGTTTATTTCGGGTACAACCAGCGGAATGTTTTCATCCATACGCCAGGCTGAACTGTTGTCGATCACAAATGTGCCGGCTGCGGCAAATAACGGAGCATATTGCGTTGATACAGATGCACCTGCAGAAAAGATGGCAATATCAGGTTTCATAGCAATAGCATCAGTAATACTCACTATTTTACGAGGCATATTATTGAAAAACAAATCTTTACCTACTGATTTTTCGGATGCAACAGGTATGATCTCTGAAATTTTATCGAAAGGGATATAACGTGCTTCTTCCAGTACTTTAATCATAACGCTTCCCACAAGGCCTGTTGCACCAACAATTGCAATTTTCATATAATATTTATTGATTAGTTGTTTTTGATCTGAAATCTGCTTGAATCGCATACGGAGTCGAAATTGCAGTTTTGTTACATACTTTCGATTTCATATCTTTACCAAAGATTTTATTTCAGAAGTGCAAAAATACTACATTTACGGTAATCGAAAATCAATCAATAGTAATATGCGAAAGATTCTGTTTTTATTTATATGTGTTATTCTGTTCCAGGGTTTCACTAAAGCTCAGTTCACCGATAATTTCACTGATGGCGATTTTACTTCAAATCCCTCATGGACAGGTGATGATGCTTTATACAAAGTAAATGCCTCATTTCAGCTTCAGCTTAACTCAACTGCTGCAGGAACATCAACTTTGTCGGCTGCAAATACTATGTTGCCGGATATGGAATGGAATTTCTGGATAAAACTTGCATTTGCTCCATCAGATAACAACCTGGCCCGGGTTTATTTGTGTTCTGATAATGCAAATCTCCAAGGGTCACTTAACGGCTATTATCTCAAATTTGGCGAAAACCTTGCTGCTGATGCTATTGAACTTGTTAAACAAACCGGAACTACTACTACGGTTGTTTGTCGTGGTACAGATGGTTTTGTTGCTGCTGCTTTCGCCATCCGCGTAAAAGTGGTGAGGTCTGCCGGTGGAGTATGGAAAGTATATGCTGATGCACTTGGCGGCACCAACTATCAGTTACAGGCAACCGGTACCGATAATACCTATACAAGCGGTTCGTATTTAGGCGTTTACTGCAAATATACAATCACTAACGCCACAAATTTTTACTATGATGATTTTTATGCCGGTGCACCGATAGTGGACAACACGCCACCTGAAGTAGCTTCGGTTTCATTCACTTCACTCAAACAATTATCAGTTACTTTCAGCGAACCGGTTGAGTCGGTTACCGCAACTAACGTCAATAATTACAGCGTTACACCAGGCAATATGCTTCCATCGACGGTAACACAGGATATTTCGAATCCAGCCATCGTGCAGCTTACGTTTTCGCAAAACTTTACTCCAGATGTTTCCTATACGCTCACCACTTCAAATGTGAAAGATCTTGCCGGAAACACCATGTTGCAAGGCCAGTCGGCATTCAGCTGGCACCAGCCAAAAACATATGATATTCTAATTAATGAGATTATGGCCGATCCGACTCCGGTTGTGAATCTGCCTGATGCAGAATATGTAGAACTATATAACCGAAGCGCTTTACCTGTGGATTTAAAGAATTGGGCTCTGGTTGTGGGTGGTAGCTCTAAAATTTTTCCACAATATACCTTGCCTGCAGGAGGATATGTTATCCTTTGTAGTACCACCAGCAAACCACTGCTTCAGTCGTTTGGGAATGTTATTGATTTCAGTAGTTTTTCCATTACAAATACCGGCGCAACCATCACGCTGAAAGATAATTACGGTAATGTTATCCATACCGTTTCATTTACTGATAAATGGTATCCTACAGCTAAAAAGGATGGCGGCTGGTCGCTCGAACAGATTGACTCTATGAACCCATGCGGCGAAGCTTCCAATTGGACGGCTTGTAATAATGATGTGGGTGGAACACCGGGGAGTGTTAATTCTGTAAAAGCTTCAAATCCTGACAATATTCCTCCCAAGATCACCCAGGTTTTAGTTATTGACCGAACCCATTTAATCGTTAACTTTTCTGAAAGCTGCGACAGTGCAACTATTTTAAACAAAACAAACTATACCATCGATAACGGTATAGGAAATCCAGGCTCGGTACTGGCATACAGCCCTGACTATAAAACGGCTTCTCTCACGCTGCCCGCCTCACTGGTAACCGGATTATTATACACCTTAACGAGTACGACAAATATAACCGATTGTGCGGGAAATACATTTCAGGCAGGAAGTTCAGCGCAGTTTTTAATTCCTTTCCCTGATACCATTTCGCCCGATGCGGTTTCGGTTTCGGTTGTGCCACCCAATAAAATATCGATTACTTTCAGCGAAGCGGTTGAAACCACCAGCGCTACCAAATTGACCAATTATTCAGCCATGCCCGGTTCGCTGGTTCCCATTTCGGCTAAGATAAATACCGCCAACTCTTCTGTTGTCGATCTTGTTTTTTCACAGCGCTTTACGCCTGATATTTCCTATACATTGAATATCATTAATGTTAAAGATATTTCCGGTAACATAATGATTCCGGTTGAGAAACCTTTCAGCTGGCACCAGGCAAAAACGTATGATGTGCTTATCAACGAAATTATGGCTGATCCATCGCCGCCGGCAAAACTGCCTGATCTTGAATATGTTGAACTATACAACCGCAGCGCTTTTCCGGTTGAGTTGCAAAACTGGACTTTTATGCTCGGAAGTAGCTTAAAACCACTTCCAAAATACAGTTTACCTGCCGGAGGGTATGTAATATTGTGCGACGACAGCGCAAAAATATATCTTCAGCCGTATGGAGCTGTGATTGATTTCAGCAGCTTTTCGGTTACAAACACCAGTGGGATAATTACGTTGAAGGATTTCGATGGAAATATAATTCATACAGTTTCGTATGCTGATAGCTGGTTCCATGGCAGTTATAAAAAGGACGGAGGCTGGTCGCTCGAACTTATCGATCCGTTAAATCCATGTGGCGAAGGTTCAAACTGGGCAGCATGCAGCAACGAAATTGGTGGTACACCCGGCAAGGTGAATTCGGTAAATGCAGCCAATCCTGATCATACTCCGCCATCCGTGAGCCGTGTAGGAGTGACAGATGCAACCCATATTACAGTCTGGTACAGCGAATCGTGCGACAGTACTGCGATTTTAAACCCGGCAAACTATTCCATCGATAATGGAATTGGGAATCCTACTTCCATAAAGGTACGAAGCCCCGGCTACAAAGCCGCTGACTTAACTTTAGCGTCACCCATAACCACTGATGTGATTTATACCCTGACCATTACCGGCAATATTACCGATTGTGCCGGCAATGCCTTTGTAACTCAAAATTCAGTGCGGTTTGCCATTCCTGTCGAAGCCGAACCAAATGATATTGTGATCAACGAACTGCTTTTCGATCCAACTACTGCTGGTGTTGATTTTGTCGAAATCTATAACCGTTCCGCCAAAGTTATCGATCTTAAAGATCTCATCCTGGCAAATTATGATACTATAAACCAGGTAATTACAAAATATGACGAAATCAGTCAGCAGCCATTCCAGATTTTGCCGGGCGAGTATTATGTGCTCTCAACGGATAGTTCAAAGGTTAAACAATGCTATAAAACCACCAATCCGAAGGCATTTATCAATATGGTTTCTTTCCCTTCGATGAATAATGATGAAGGTCTTGTAGCCCTCACCACTAAAGGTGGGAAAGTTATCGACCTGGTTGCCTACACATCGGCTATGCAGTATCCTTTGTTAACCATTGTGGATGGCGTTTCGCTCGAAAGGATCAATCCTGAAAGGCCTTCGAATGATGTTACCAACTGGCATTCGGCTGCCGAAGTAGTGGGCTATGCAACGCCCGGGTATAAAAACTCGCAGTATTTGGCTACTGTTACCGATGCAAATGAAATCACGCTTTCGCCTGATATTTTTTCGCCCGATAACGACGGTTACAATGATAATCTGAACATAGCATATTCATTTGGAGCTTCCGGGAACAATATCAGCATTACCATTTATGATGCCACCGGCCGTGTTGTCCGCAACCTGGTAAACCACGAACTTTGCGGAACCTCAGGCACTTTTACCTGGGACGGGATTACAAACAACCGCCAAAAGGCTTCTATCGGAAGATATATTGTGTTTGTTGAAGTATTTGATATGAACGGAAATGTGAAGAGGTATAAAAAGGGAACGGTGTTGGGAGGGAAGATTTAATTTTCAGATATCGAAAATTAAGATAGGGAGAAGGGGTGAGGGGAGACATGGGGAATGAATATGCACGAAATTGATAAAATAATACGTCCAATACAGGCAAAAATATTTTTTATATAGACTTGCAAATCAGTAGTCTAAAATAAAAAATGTTGGTACTCAAACGAGCTTTTCAAGGATTTCAAATCCTTGAAAGGCTCGTTTGAGTTTAGTAACTATTATTGATCTGGTCATTATTTCGCATTAGCAAAGCGAATAAATGATTAATATAAAAAACCACTCTATCTCCCCGTCTCATACACCGTCAAATATTTCAACCCCCTTTTAAACTCCTCAAGCCCGATTGTTTTTGGACAAGTTACGGTAACCGATTGTCCCGCAAGTATATCCATAAAATTATCCGAAACCTGAACTACGCTGTTGGTGCTGCTAAGGAAAAGGATTTTAGCCAGGTTTTTGGAATGTATGGTAACTGAATAGTTATCAGAGGTTTCCTGTATATCAAG
>JBBQGD010000159.1:0-7316 GCA_038322655.1 Bacteroidales bacterium
TTTTTATTCAAGTAAAAAGTAAAAAGAGATAAATACTTGATCAATCTCCGAATTAACGCATCGATCTAGACTGAAATCATTTAAAAATCTATTATCTGATGACGCCTTAAATTTTCCAGCACATCAAAATAATATTTAACCATTGCTGCTTCACATCCTCTCCCCTTCTCACAAAATATCTATCTTTGCTTTTCCTACTATTTATTAGAACATGCGCATCCTGACTTTCGACATTGAAGACTGGTACCATTTCCTGGAACACCGTTCAACGCGCAACGAAACACAGTGGAATAACTTTGAGCCGAGAGTCAGGCAGAACACTGCGAACATTCTTACATTCCTTGAAAATCATCAGCAAAAAGCTACTTTCTTTATTATTGGCTGGATAGCTAAAAAAAATCCGGGTCTGGTTAAAGACATTGCGGATGCCGGGCATGAAATCGGATTACACTCGTATAGTCATGAATTAATCTGGCAACAAACCCCTGACGAATTCAGGCAGGACCTGCTGCGAAACATAGGAGTACTCGAAGATCAACTTGGTTATAAAGTTAATAAATACCGCGCTCCGGGATTTTCAGTAAAACGAAACAATCTCTGGGCATTCGATACTATGGCAGAGGTTGGTATCACGACCGACGCAAGTATTTTTCCTGCAGCACGTGCTCACGGTGGTATGCCCAAATTTCCATATAACTTTCCTTGTATAATAGAGCGTAATGGAATCTTGATTAAGGAATTCCCTATCAATTATATAAGCCTGGCAGGTATACGCACCGTACTTACCGGCGGAGGATATTTCAGATTCTGGCCTTATCGTTTTATTAAAAAATATACAGAGGGTTCGCCGTATACAATGAGTTACTTTCATCCCCGCGACTTCGATACCAGCCAACCATTGTTACGCGACCTGGGACCTTACCGAAGGTTCAGGGCATATTACGGACTCGGTAATGCGCAGCAGAAACTAGAACGCTGGATCAGTGAGTATTCCTTTACTGATCTGCATACAGCTGATGAAACAATTGACTGGGCCTCAGCTCTTGTTGTAAAGCTATAAACAGTCGCTGATAACCAACGATGGGCCTGATTGATATTTTCCATTTATCGGAAAATTATACCTTTCTAAGAACCTATATTCTGTAATTATAATCAGAAAATTATTGCTCCCCGGCAAAATAATAATTGAAGTTATAGTAAATCCATTTGTATCATTCCATCAAAATTCTAATAACTATGAACATCACTATTTCATGCAATTATGCGTATTAAAAGTAGTAAAAAACAGCACTAATTTTATACCAAAATAATATTTCATATGAGTGAGTGCAAAAATATGCTCAAATAAAAACTTATTTGCTGGAAAATGAGATTGAAGATTTATTCAAACTTCTTAAAAATCCATAATTATAGTATCCTATAGGCATTGTCAGCGTATTATTTTAAGAATTGAAAGTTATTAACTCAAAAAAAACAAAGTACTCTTTCGACTAAAGTTAACTATCTTTGCCTACTATTACTTTATTCTTATTAACTATCCAGGATTAGATCCGCTACAGTAGGTATGCACTCATTCGAAAATTTTTATTTTCATTTCTTTCAGCCCCAATATAGGGTTGCTGTTGCATTTATAGTAGCTGGAATATTTAATTTCTATGCAATACCTGTTATAATACATATTGCCAAGGCTAAAAAATTGTATGATTTCCCTGATGAGAGAAAAAACCACAACTCAAAAGTACCGACTCTGGGCGGCTTGGGAATATTTGCAGCAATTACAACAGTAAGCCTTACTTTTATAAATACCTGCGGTATGAATGGCGGAGGGATTGTAAACAGCTTAACTTCACTGCCCCAAATTATTGCAGGGTTTACAATCATTTTTTTTATCGGGATGAAAGATGATATGCTAAATGTATCTGCATATAAAAAATTGAGTGCTGAATTTGTAGCGCTGTTTATTCTTGTTGTAATCGGCGATGTAAGACTGGGCAGCATGCAAGGTATGTTTTCGATAAATGAGATTAGCTATCCGGTGAGTATCGGACTTTCATTATTTGCAGGAATCGTAATAATTAATGCGTTTAACCTGATTGATGGTGTGGATGGGCTTGCAGCCTCAGTTGCTATGCTTGCATCTTTTGTATTTGGAAGCTATTTCCTTGCTGCCCGTGAGTGGGAATATGCCGTTTTGTCTTTCACTATTCTGGGGGCTTTGATTCCTTTTTTTCTTTATAATGCTTTTGGCCACAATAACAAAATATTTATGGGTGACACCGGCTCACTGATACTTGGTTTTGCAATGACAGTGCTTATTTTCAGGTTTAACGAAATGAATTCAATGCGAATATTTTCGCCACATTTCTCATCAGGTCCTGCATTTTCGTTTGCTGTAATTATTATGCCAATGTTTGATACACTGAGGGTATTTATAATACGTATATACCGTGGGGTAAGCCCTTTTAAGGCCGACCACCGACACATTCATCATATTTTGCTCGACCTGGGATTCACGCACCTTCAGACAACACTCATACTAATCCTTATTAACATTGCTTTTATAGTTTTTGCTTATTTCTTTGATTATCTTGGTAATTCAATGCTGGTTTATATCATGCTAACGAGTGCCGCGGTCTTGTCAATTTTTACTATCTGGCTCAAGCGCAGGAAAGTCTTGTCACATTCAAAAAACATGGCTGTTCAATACGAAACCATAGAGTCCTAGCTGTAGTATTACTGAATATTATAATCCGGCCGTATCCGTTACCGGAGTAAATTAGTATCTTTACTGCTGCAAAAGGGATAAGTGGGCACACAATCATATGTTAACCTGCCCTTTAAAAAACAGTTCAGAAACTTCGCGAATAATACCAGGCAACTCCATGATGTTATATGCATAGATATTCATCCTTCTTCATTTTTGTGTTGTTTTTGATAATCCCATTATTTAGCCTGGGGCAATATATCCCGCTCGATAACAGGTATTATGATCTTATCATGCAGAAATACCAGGAAAATAACCGTTCTATACTCATATCAATGAAACCTTTGTTGCTGCAGGATATGGATAGTATTGCTGATATAGAAAATACGCTTTACAAATTCCCGGGAAACTCAAAATATAAAAACACTTTTGTTTACCGCAAATTTTTTAGCGAGAACCTGGTCCGATATTCAACAAAAGAATTCAGCATTACGCTCGACCCTGTGTTTAATTTTGGGTTGGGTTATGATTTTAAAGAGTCGAAAAATACCTGGATAAATACACGGGGTATCACAGTTACGGGAGCAGTTGGTAAAACATTTTCGTTTAACACCGAACTTTACGAAAACCAGGCTATATTTCCTTCCTGGCCCTCTGCATTTATCAGTGCAACCGGCGTAGTTCCCGGGCAGGGGAAAGTGAAAGCATTTAAAGGAAATGGGGTTGACTACTTTTACAGCAACGGTTACCTGAGCTATAGTCCTTCAAAATTCTTTAATATGACCATGGGGTATGGAAAAAACTTTATTGGCGAAGGATACCGCTCATTGCTGCTTTCCGATGTATCATTCAATTATCCGTATCTCAAACTGACAGGCAATCTTAAAAATATTAAATACACTGTACTTTACAACCAGTTTATCGACCTCAGTTCACAGCTTTCGCCCGCATTTGGCAACGATCGTAAGTGGTCAACCATGCATTACCTGCAGGTTATGCTTTGGGGCAGGCTAAACATAGGTCTTTTTGATGCCATTGTTTGGGAGAATGCCGATTCAACAGGACATCGCGGCTTCGATGTACAATATCTCAATCCTATTATTTTCCTCAGACCTGTGGAAGAGTCATTCGGATCACCTGATAATGCTTTGGTAGGATCAACTTTCAGTGTACGTATCAATAAGCATTATAGTGTTTACGGACAATTAATATTGGATGAATTCAAACTTGAGCATGTAGTGGCACACGACGGATGGTGGGCAAATAAATACGGTTACCAGTTGGGTATTTCAGGCTGGAACTTGCTTAATGTACCATCGTTAAATGCCCGGTTTGAATATAACCAGACCCGCCCCTATACATACGCCCATGGTGTTACCATTGAAAGTTACGGGCATTACAATCAGCCCCTGGCACATCCTATGGGAGCTAATTTCAAGGAATTTATTGCAATGGCTTCCTATACCAGAGGCAACTGGATGGCAAATATAAAAATGAATATTGCAATGTATGGTGTCGATACTGCGGGTATGGATTACGGTAAAAATATTTTCATTACTTATGATCATCGGGTTAGCGAGCTTGGAAATGAAATTGGCCAGGGTTTAAGAACCAACCTTACTATTGCAGATGTAAGTCTTTCGTATCTTCTTAACAGGCGAACTAATATGAGAATAGAAGCAGGAATAACCACCCGTAAAGAACTTAATAAGCAATGGGATAAGCAGATGCAGTATATCTATTTCGGCATTCGTACCGGGTTGAGAAATATTTATTACGATTTTTAATGAGAAATGGCTTCTTATGAAACTGAAGATTTTATATTGCAGGTAATCTTTTAATTGGCTAGGCTTATACCTGACATTTAATTTATTGTCTGCTATTTTCAAACACCTTAAATTATTTGATGATCCAATATATTGTTTATTGGGATTATGAGCTGCTTGTAACACAGCATTACCCGGATAATAACATAGTAGGCACTTGATCGCTGGAAAGCTCCTTTAAATAGTAGATTTTGAACACCCCGCTATTTCAGTTGTTTGATATATTTACAGACTAAAACTTTTGATTTTGAATTACCTGGCACACCTCTTTTTAGCAGGCACTGATCCTGAAATGATACTCGGTAACTTTATAGCCGATCATGTGAAAGGAAGTGATGTCCTAAAATATCCTGAAAAGGTTCGTAAAGGCATCAAAATGCATCGTGCCATCGACACGTATACCGATCAGCATCCTGTTGTGAAACAAAGCATTGCAAGATTAAGGGCCGATTTCCGGAAATATGCAGGTGTTGTTGTTGATATGTATTATGATCATTATCTATCGGCTCAGTGGGATGAATATTCAGATCAGAATCTTCATGACTTTACAAAAACGCGGTATGAAATACTGAATACTTTTCAACCTATTTTACCGGTCCGTTCAGCAAGACTGCTGTTTTATATGGAAAAACAGAACTGGTTACAGTCGTACAGCAGCTTTGATGGAATGCAACAGGCTTTCAACGGAATGTCGCGGCGAACTACATTTGAATCAAATATGGAACTCGCTGTAGTGAACCTAAAAGACGGGTACCTCGAATTCGGACACGAATTCAGACAGTTTTTTCCCGACCTGCAGGCTTATGTGAGAGATAATTTTGAAATCCAGGCTCCGTTTTTACAAACACATCCGTAAATGTCGGGTTTGCTTACTAACAAATGCGTACTCAAAACAATACTTCTATTTTCAACCAAACCCTATTAAAGGCTATTCCTTTTTCACAGGTGTATAATATGAAGTGATAAAGCTATCGATCCAACCATTATTCCTGATCCTGACATTGAAGGCCCGGGCATCTTCAACTTTGCTGAAAACACCGGTCGAATAGTGGTACAAACCATCGGTTCCGTATGTTTCAGTTATTTTTAAACCCGGCATCCTTGATAAAAGCAGCCCAAAATAATCCTTGATTTTTATAGGAGCGCTCAAAGCCAGAAGCTGCACCCGGAATATGGTATCGCCAGGGATTAAGACTGTTGTATCTTTAACCTCCAAAACTCGTTCCTCAAGGTTTTTCGATTGGCCAGGTTCAATAATTATTTGTTTTTTGATAAACTGATCATCATTCTTTGTCTTCAATTCTTCAGTTCCGGATTGTGAAATTACATTTTCCTTTACAACAGGAGTTTCTGTTCTTACCGTGTTTTTTCCCTTCGAAGGTATAACGATCCTTCGAAATTGTGGTTTATACGTAATATCAAGGAGGCTTTCCCCGGCATAAATGGCTACAAAACTATCCTTCCAACCGGTTTTCATAATCGTGCGGCGCAATTGCCTGGTTTCATCAATTCCGGCTGTAGCTTGTGTACTGTAATGGTATAAACCGTCATCGCCCTTTTGTTCCACAATGGTTAACCCGGGCACATCGGAAATAAGTTTCGCAAAATAATTTTTATCCTTTATAGGTTTGCTCAGAGCCAACAGTTGTACTTTAAAAAGCGTATCGGCAGGAATAAAAATAATGGAGTCTCTTCCGGCCAAAAAATGCGTTGTTATTTCCGGTTTAGGATCAGGCTTTTTGTTTTGCGGTATAAATGAAGGCAAAGTACCCTTTTGTTCAACCACTGAATGCGATTCCGGTTGAAGCTGCAAGGTTTTTTCTTCAAAAACAGAAACCTTGGCTTCAGTTACCTGGCTAATTGAATCCGATTGAAGTTGTGTAACTTTTTGTTTTTCTGCATGAACCTTATTTTCAGGCACCGGGATAATTGAATCCGGTTCAAGTTGTATGATCTGTACTTTATTGGCAGCCAATTGTGTTACAGTCATCTGTAAAGTTGAATCCGGTTGAAGCTGTATCTGTTTTTGTTCCCCAACAGGAATTTTAGTTTCCGGCGCCGGGATAATTGAATCCGGTTGAAGTTGTATGGTTTCTTGTTCATCAGTAGAAACCAGAACTTCTGGCATCAGTTTAATCGAATCTTCTTGTAACTGTATGAATTTTACTTCATCTTCAGATACCATAATTTCCGGCATCAGGACAATTGAATCCTCTTTAAGCTGAACGTTTTTCGGTTCATCAGCAGGAGATACATTTACAGGCACAAATGTCTGATTATTCAAAGAATCATTAAGCAAAGGCCGCAGCACAAAGTCGATGCCATTGACAATATCCCCGTTTTCGGAAACTTTTATAGTGAAATCCTTACAAGGTACATTTACCCTCATTTCAAGGTTAACCAGCTGAAGCGAATCGACACAGGCGTAATAATCACCCGGAGCAAGTCCAAGGTAATAGATATACCCGTCTGATTCGGAAAGGGTTTGTGCGACCACTTTATCACTATTTTTATCGAAGATTTTTATAATAATCCGGCCAATTCCCTTCATGGAATTATCTTTATCCAGGAACACCTGCCCACTTATCTCACCCAATGAGATTACGGGAACGTCAATGCGTTTAAACTGGTTGGGATCTATTAATACCTGGTAAATTTTATTTTTGAACCTCCACGAAATGGTCTCCAGGTCTTTATCCATAAACTCAAGTCGATAATTAGTAAAAGCGGATAAATCGGGAATGCGGATAATTGAATCCTTTTCGCTGAAGATGGGTCTGCCGCCA
>JBBQGD010000160.1:0-7257 GCA_038322655.1 Bacteroidales bacterium
TGGAAGTTCTTGAACAAATCCTGCTTGGCGCAGCAGATAAAGCCACCGAAGCCGGGATCAGCATTATTGGCGGTCATAGTATCGATGATACCGAACCAAAATTCGGGATGTGTGTTACAGGATTGGTTCATCCCGAAAAAGCATGGAAAAATATCGGGGCTCAGCCGGGAGATGTTCTTATTCTTACAAAACCGCTGGGAACCGGGATAATTTCTACAGCCGTTAAAAGCGGTCTGGCCGACGAAGAAACAGCCGACGAAGCTTGCAAGTGGATGAAACAGCTCAACAGGAATGCTTCGCAATCTCTTTTAAAATTCCCCGTGAATGCATGTACCGATATCACAGGTTTCGGTTTAGCAGGTCACCTTAGCGAAATGACTCGCGGAAGCAATGTGAACGCCGAAATAGTTTTCAAAGCTTTGCCTTTTATGAACTATGTGAAAGAACTTGCATTGGCTGGAGCCGTTCCGGGCGGAACCCACAAAAATCTTGATTTTTATAAAGAATGGATCAGGTGGAATGCCGTACTTTCGGAAACGGAGAAACTTATGTTCTGCGATGCCCAGACTTCGGGTGGATTGCTGGTTGCCATCCCTGGCGAATTTAAAGAGCAGGTATTGAAGGTATTATCGGAACAAGGAATTGATAATGCTGTTGTTATTGGTAGGATAAGCGGAGCCGGAGAAGGAATAATCAATGTCGTTTAATTATTAAATTCTTGTATGAATTCAGTATAGTTAGTTTTCGGGAAAACACTTCCAATAAATAATAACCAGCTGGATTTTTGCTCTCCCCTTTTTAAGGGGAGATGTCCAAAGGACAGAGGGGTAAATTTAAAATAGAGGGGTACATCTAATAAAGAGTAATAAACACTTGATTTATTGAACAGCTAAAAAGAATGAGATCATTCAAAACTGCAAATATTTTAAAACAATTTAATGCCTGGTTTCGAAACCTTTCACGGTTTGTAAAACGGCTTTCTGTTGCTTTGGTTGCATGTATTACATTTTTTTTTGTTATCGACATCATTTTCCCGGTTCACACCCAAATCCCTTATTCGCAGTTAATACTTTCCAATGACCATAAACTCCTGAATGCTTCTCTTTCCTCCGACCAGCAATGGCGCATGAAAACAGAGATAAAGGAAGTAAATCCCCTACTGATAAAGACAATAATCGCCAAGGAAGATCGCTGGTTCCGTTTTCATCCTGGTATAAATCCTGTTGCTATCACCAGGGCACTCTGGCAAAATATCAGAACAGGCAAACGCGTCTCGGGTGCTTCGACCATAACCATGCAGGTTGTACGCATGCTTGAACCGCGCAAACGAACAATCGGCAGCAAAATAGTTGAATGTTTCAGGGCCTTGCAACTCGAAGTCCATCATTCCAAAAATGAAATCCTCGAATTATACCTGAACCTTTTACCTTACGGTGGAAATATACAGGGCGTTAAAGCTGCTTCATTTCTGTATTTCGGCCAGGAGCCACAGGCACTCAGCCTGGCGCAGATCGTAACACTGGCAATTATTCCCAACGACCCGAATCACCAGCGGTTAGGAATCAACAACAGCAGAATTGTAATTGAACGAAATTTCTGGCTCAGGGAGTTAAGTACAAAAGGGATTTTTAATAAAGCTGCCCTTGAGGACGCACTTCTGGAACCACTCACAGCTAAACGCTTTGATGCACCGAAACAAATTCCGCACCTTGCCCGGATGCTCTCGAATATATATCCTGAAAAGCCGGTAATTAAAACTTTTATTGATCCGCGAATGCAGGATTTTATTGAAAATACGCTTAGCAACGAAGTAAATGCTTATCGCGGAATGGGTGTCGGAAATGCTGCCGTTGTGATGATTGATAATCGCAAACACGAAGTTGTAGCTTATGTCGGCTCAGCTGGATTTATGGAAAATCAATTCCAGGGACAGGTGGATGGGGCTTCGGCCTTACGTTCGCCCGGCAGCGCTTTAAAGCCATTCCTTTATGCCCTGGCTATGGACCGGGGACTTATCACTCCCAAAACAATTTTGCAGGATATTCCTCAAAATTTCAATGGATACCGGCCACAAAACTATGATGAAACTTTTCGGGGACGGATAACGGCATCACAGGCTTTGGCGCTTTCGCTGAATGTTCCAGCTGTTGATCTTGCTAACAGGGTTGGAGTTGATCTTTTTAACGAAAAACTTAGCCGTGGAGGGTTGAAATGGATTGGAGAACGAAAAAAGACATTGGGTCTTTCAGTAATCCTTGGTGGCTGCGGCGTAACGCTTACCCAGCTTACAAATCTTTACTCATGCCTTGCCAGCAGTGGAATAAAATACCCTTTGCTTTTTACTCCTGATGATGCACCTCAAACTCCCGACACACTTTTTAGTGAACAGTCAGCGTGGATGATTCATGAAATCCTGACCGGTTTGAAACGCCCCGATCTTCCGAATAATTTTGAAAACTCGGTAAACCTACCACATATCGCATGGAAAACAGGCACATCGTATGGCCGCCGCGATGCATGGAGTTTTGGCTACAATCCTGATTATACAGTCGGGGTTTGGGTTGGCAACTTTGATGGCTCCGGCATACCTGAGCTTTCGGGTGCCGATTTTGCAACGCCCATCCTATTTAAAATATTTAACTTCCTCACTTATAATCAGAAACCGGAATGGTTTAAACGTCCGGCGGGACTTGATTTCAGGCTGGTTTGCAGCGAGTCGGGACTTCCACCCGGCGAATCATGTACCAATATTGTTATGGACGACTATATACCGGCCGTATCGCCGAACCGGAAATGCGATCACCTTGTTCCTGTTTTTGTAAATGAATCCGGAAGTATTTCGTACTGCCGTTCGTGCCTGCCACAGGCCGGTTACCGAACAGATTATTATCCGAATCTGAGTCCAGGACTTATTGCATTTTACGAAGAAGAGCAAATCCCATATCGTAAAATTCCATCACACAACCCTTTGTGCAACAGAGTGTATCATAACGACAGACCGGTAATTACATCATTATCTGATGCTAAGGAATATATTCTGTATGCTGCCGCGAAACAACAGTTGCAGCTTGCCTTTACCGCCACTTCCGACGTAAATAAAGTGTATTGGTATATTAACGATAAGTTCTATAAAGAAGCCTTGCGTGGACAAAAACTCTTTTTTACACCCGATGCCGGTTTAATTAAAATATCGTGTAGCGATGATAAAGGCAGAAACACGGATATACAAGTGAAAGTTTCATTCATGTAAGTAAAATGAAAGTAAAAAATCCCAAGTCTCATATTCAAACTAAAACTGATGATGATGCAATCCGGTTGAAAAAGTAACTTATCTTAGCAGATTAAATTAATGAACTTCTGAATAAAAGAAAAATCCGGGAAACGCTTCCATCATGCATATTGCTTACGACAAAATGTTATTCAATCAGTTATCGACTGGTGATTTTCACTTGTATGCCCGGCTTGTCATGAACAAAGAAATCATGAAATACATCACTGGCCATGCATTAACAACAGAAGAAACTGAAATTCGTTTTCAAAAAGCTGTTGAAGCAGGTAATAAAGGTGATGAAACCGGATTTTTCATTGTACGGAATAAAATAAATGATGAGTTTCTGGGTGTGGCAAAGTTGGTCGAATTAAATGCCGTTCAATTTGAAATCGGATATATGCTACTCCCTGAACTCTGGGGAAAAGGCCATGCAACAGGAATGGTTGAAGGTTTGATCAACCTGGCCAGAGAAAAACAGCTTGTTGAACTGATCGGAATTGTCGATCCCGAAAACCCGGCATCCATCAGGGTGCTTACAAAATTTGGTTTTAAACTCTATGAAACCGGGGAAATTGATGGCCTGGCAGCCGCATATTACAAATTGAGATTAAAGTTGTAATGAAGTAATTAAGCAAAGACAAGGAAATTATGATATCCTATAATCAGATACTTTTTTTATCATGAAAAGATCTGACTAAATTAGAAAACATCGAGCAAAACATTAGTACTAACAAAAACATATAAAAAGGAAATTATCATGTCATTAAGTCCAAATTTATCAACAACTTTTAATAACACAAAGTTAAGAACCCCCGCTAATATTTCTGATTTATCGGGGATGTGTTCCGTATGCACAGATACATGTTCAGGGTTATGTGAAATAGGGCTTTCTGCTGTTAGAGGCTCCGAAGTTGCTTATCCGTATAATACATCAAATCAGCAATTTGCATCAGAAAAAAAATATCCATTTGATTTTTCGCACTTTAATATTAATGGACGGGTATTTGGAGCAATTGGCGCAGCTGAGGATACTGAGCAAACCAATGCCCATTCAGCAGATATTTCCTGTGAGATAGGCTACATAAAAAAGATTAAATTAAAGGCTCCTATAATATTGCCTGCAATGGCAAAGTTAAATTGGAAAGACTATTACTCAGGCGCTGCTATGGCTGGTGTGATGGTTGTAATAGGTGAAAATGCCATCAAACTCGATTCAAATTTAAAGCACAATAGTGAAGGGAAAGTGTCACATGCACCTTTTCTTGGCGAAATGATTGATTATTTCAGAAGGTTTGAAAATGGATATGGCGATATTGTATTACAAGTTAACGCCGATGACATTGTTTTAGAGACCGCTGAATATGCATTAAAAAACTTCGAGCTTAGAACCATCGAGATTAAGTTTGGACAGGCAGCAAAAGGAATTCAGCATGTAGCACCGGTTTATTCATATGCTGAAGCAGTATCTCTTAAAAATAATGGGTATTTAGTTTTCCCAAACCCATTGGAGAAAGAAGTTAAAGCAGCATTTGACAGTGGAAATGGATTTCATTTTATGCAATATGGTCGTTTGCCAATGTGGAATGAGTCTATTCTTGAAAAACTGATAAAAAAATATCGGGATTATGGTGCCGAAAATATATTATTTAAGATGGCAGGTTACGACATAAGCGATATAAAACGGGTTTTGCAGATTGCCTCAAAAAATATGGTTGCTTTGGTAACCTTTGATGGTGCGGGTGGAGGATCAGGAAATAGTCCGTGTAAAATGATGAATGAATGGAGTCACCCAACTATTAATCTGGAAAAAATAGTAAATACAATACTTGAAGATTTAAAAAAAGTGGGTGGCTGGATTCCTGAAATTGCTATTGCCGGAGGAATTGTAATGGAAGACACCATGTTTAAAGCAATAGCCTTGGGCGCGCCTAATATAAAAATGGTTGGGATTGGAAGAGGTGCAATGACTGCCGCAATGAGTGGTAAGTATATGGGAGAATTGATAAAAGAGAACAAGACACCTAAAACCCACCTTATTTTTGGAGATGAGGCTGATACTATATTTAAAGACGCAAAGTATATTAAAAGCATTTATAAAGATGGGAGCAACCCTATATCTTACGGTGCAATTGGTCTTTACTCATATATTAACCGCATATCTTTTGGTATGAAATTACTCATGACACTTAACCGGAAATTTAGCTTAAAATATATTGACCAATCTGATGTTATTCCTTTAACTAAAGAAGCCAGGGAATATTTAACGGACTAAAAGGATTATTGATGGTGATTTTCCAGAAAAGATAAGTGAGTAAAGAATCTGTACACAACATTTTGTATAATTAATGTCAGTGGAAGTGTATATTTGTATGTCAGTAGCCCATTCAAGCTTTATGATGGGTTGACAGAAAAGTGCCTCACAATCTGTAATTACTCAAATAATTTAACGGTTGTAGCCAATTGTAAAAAATGGGATTGCTAAAATTTTGATTTATTTGTTACTGATGTTTTAAGAACATTAGTGACAAAATTGTAATAAAAATGATTATTATATCTGGAATAAGCTTATAACTAATATAAAAACCTTTTAATAAAAATAACATGAAAAAAATTACGAAACGAGATTTATTCTTTTTTGTCCTTGGATTGGTTGTGATGTTAGTATTTGAAATCTTTTATAATTGGAGCGGTTCAGTGAAAAGTTTTAAAGATGGATGGAATAGTGCTAACAAGGTTGAGAATTCTTTGTAAAACAAATAACAATTGTCTGCAATATTATATAAATTTTATTGGGATGGCAGTACAAATTTTAAAGAGCTTGCTTCTAATTTAGTTCTTAGTATCCCAATAGGAAAATGTTCCTAAACCATCCATAAAGCTTAAATGTAACGTTATGGATCAGGACGTTATGGCGTCCCTATAAGGTCGGGGCATGAAAACATAAGAAGTGGATGAATTATTAGAATCACAACTAAATGAAACTAAAATTTCTCGAAAACATTAATGAATACGATGAACACGCCGTACGCCTGAACGACTTTGATAAAGTGCAGGCCGGTATGTTTCTTCAGATTTTGACCGATCTGATAAAAAATGAAAAACAGTTTATAAATCTTTCCGATTATGAATTTATTGAAGCTGTAAATTGCGAACTCACATTCAGGGTAACCGAAACCGACGAAGGAATTACTACTGAGGATTATCAGCACTTTTTCTGCGACCTCACGCTGAACGGATATGCAGAAATGATAAAGCTTATTGAGCCATTCTGTATAAAGGAAACAGATGCTTACCGGATTTTATATGATCTCGATAACCCGATAGAGTTTATATTTTCTGCCGGGAAAGAAAGTGATTTTTATCCTTTGGAAGAGGATTAAAATTACTGGTGATTACGCATACAATTTACTTCTCTGTTCTTTCAAACTATCGTCACTGACATAATCATCATAATCCATCAGCTTGTCTATCATGCCTTTAGGTCCGATTTCGATAATCCGGTTACAAACAGTTTGAATAAACTCATGGTCATGTGACGACATCAGAATATTCCCTTTAAACTTAATCAGCGTATTGTTGAAAGCCTGTATCGATTCCAGGTCAAGGTGGTTTGTTGGCGAATCGAGTAGCATTACATTGGCATTCCGTGTCATCATCCGCGAAATCATGCAGCGCACTTTTTCGCCTCCCGAGAGCACACTGGTTTTCTTAAAAATTTCTTCGCCCGAAAAAAGCATCTTACCTAAAAATCCTCTCAGGTATGCTTCATGCGTATCTTCCGAATATTGAGCCAGCCAGTCCATAAGGCTCATATCCGATTGAAATAATTCTTCATACTCCAGCGGAAGATAGGCTTTCAGAATGGTTTGTCCCCATTCGAAAGTGCCGCTGTCAGCTTTATCATGGCCTTTAAGAATTTCGAAAAGAACAGTCATGGCACGAGAATCGCGCGACAGAAATACGATTTTGTCATCCTTCTGCATGGT
>JBBQGD010000161.1:0-7245 GCA_038322655.1 Bacteroidales bacterium
TGCTATAATAGCAGGAAGTACATTTTTTTCAATACTTTCCCACACTGAGGCATCGCGAAAAAGGCTTGTTACTCCAATCAATAATTCTTTGAAAAGAATTTCAAGTTCATTTGGGTTTTCCTGTAACAAACGAACGTACGAAAGTATTTTTTCGATTTTATGGACACCCATACGGCGTTCGATGCGGCGATACATCGTGTTCTTTTTATATAATGAAAAATCGTTGCCGGTTTGGGTTCGCAAAAGGATAATAATTTTCTCAAGAGCACTTGGGTCTTTACTTTCAGCTTCCAGGTTTGATAAAACAACAGGAATGTGTTTAAGGAAAGCTATTAATTTCCCAGGCAACACATTGGCCGGAGCTATAATATCTGCCTGTACGGAATCGATAGCATTTTGGGGCATGCTATTGTATTTTGCTGAGGCAGGTTCCTGAACCAGCACTATTCCGTTATTTTCTTTTATCGACTTGATTCCGCCACAACCATCAGAACCCATTCCCGAAAGAATTACAGCAACTGCCAGTTCACGCCGATCATCGGCAAGTGAACGCAGAAAAAAATCTATAGGAAGCCGAAGTCCCCGGGTTTCAACAGGGTCAAAAAGATGAAGCACACCATTTAATATCGACATGCTTTTATTGGGTGGAATTACATATACTTGATTTGGCTTTACAACCATACGGTCTTTTACCTGAAGAACTTCCATTTTCGAAATTCGCTGTAGTAACTCAGGCAACATTCCTTTTTGTGTAGGATCAAGGTGCTGTATAACCACATAAGCCATTCCGCTTTTTTCGGGTACATTTCCCAAAAACTGTTCAAAAGCTTCCAATCCGCCCGCAGATGCACCTAAACAGACAATAGGGAACTGAGGGGTATTCTTAGCAGCTGTTTTTACTTTTGGTGATATCGTCGGTTTTGGCTTCCCGGTTTTCATAAGTGGCTTTTTTAATTGTTTGTAGTTTCCGGAATTACCCTATTCCCGATTTCATTAGAATACAAATTTAATCATAAAATATCATATTGGGTATTATTATTGGATCTGTATAATTCGCTCTTAATATTTAATCATACAGAGTTTTTTAAGCTGAATATTGTAAGATCAGGTATTAAACCTGATTAATACACAAATTCAAATTAGTAGTTAAAGTTAGAGCAAAATCTCAGATTCACAGATTCACGGGTGATCAAAATTTCTACGTTGTTGATGCGTCAAAATTAGTGTTGATTTTTGTCATGATTATCTGATCGGTGGGCATAATCTTCCCGGTCAGTATCCGATAATCAAACTTAACCCACATTGCAGCTAACCAGCTAAAGATAATTGCTTTTCAATAAGTTGGCAATTTTCGAGTTCCGATTTGTGTACTATAGATTTTTTCTTTACAAAGGGTGCGTATTTGGTTTAGGACGGAGTTGCCGGTAAGGCCTGTAATAAACACTATATTTTTTAGCTCATGTGTCCAATCCATCAATTCTTTTGAGAAAAATGACTGTCGCCACGAAGGATAATCATGGTCTGGGGCCAACCACTTCGCAGGTAGGCTATTATCCTTTTATGTATAGAAAATACATCAATACTTTTGCTTCTTCCGCCCTGGTTTTAGTAAGTCAGTTATCAGTTTGCCCGAAATGCCTTCGTAAATGTGCAGGGGCATTATAACAACTGTCTCCATAATAGGTATTGAACAATGTCAGTTCCTGTTGCCCGTAAGTGAGGCTATCGGTATCATCCCTTTAAATAATAATAACTTCAGGAGCACTTTCATAGGAAACAATGAAATTATCGACAAAAGCTTTTGCCATCAGGTAGAGGTCCTTTTTGCCTGGTTGATTTTCCACCCGCCACATCGTTGGCTGGGTGGCAAGTGACTGCTGCTGACCTGCACATATTTTCAATATCCCATCATCTTTTAATGCATTACAGTCATTGGCATCTTCATAACCTGCTGCTATTTGTATCACCAGTTGACTGACCATCGATTTTATACTATGTTTTACAGACCCCTGGTGGCGGTGTCAAAAATACAGTTGGTTAATCTGTCGATTATCCCAACCTGATTCTCTACTTCTCTTAGTAGGAGCAATCCACCATAATTGGATGTCTCTTTCAGGCTAAAGCGAACTTTAACTTTATTTTTATCATGTTCTGCTAAATTGAACAGGGTAGGTACATGGGATTCTGAAATTCCTGCTCCTTTTGTCTGATTTTTATTCCTAAATTTACTCCCAGGAGATAATTTTGTTTTCACAACTCAAAGATATTGAATATCAATGAGATAATAAATTTTATCCCCCTTTTTTCTATTTTTCGATCATTATTAAAGTTAAATTTGTTTTCAGAATTTATCCCTGCATTTACCACAACTAAATAAAACATCCATGACTTTATTAAAGATCACGCTTTGTATGTTTTGCTTCCTGTTCAGTACGTTAGTCAGCGTTGGCCAACGACCGCCTGTTAAGTATGGCAGAGTGGATGATAAAGAAATTGCACTTACATCTTACCAGGGGGCCGATGCGGTTATTCTGTGCGATTATGGGGAGTATAAGTTCGACGGGATAACCGGGCAGGTTTATTTCTACTTTGTCCATCATTTGCGGATTAAAATTTTAACTGAAGCCGGCCTGCGCTATGCAACACAGAAGATAAATTATTACGATTTGCGCTCAGCATCATTTCAACCTTACAACGAAACCTATACTTTACGGGCTCAAACCCTGAATATGAATGAAAAAGGGAAAGTTGTATCAACTAGAGTCAAACCCAAATACACAGATGTAGCACCGCCAGACGAGAACTCCAATGCCAGTGTTACCATACACTTTCCTGATGTTAAGCCAGGCTCCATTATCGAATATGAAATCAGCATTCCAACGATCGAAACAGTTAATCCCGATCCCTGGATGGTGCAATATGATATTCCAAGCCTGTGGAACGAATTGCGGATTATCACTCCACAGGAATTTAATTATGTCGTTAAACCATACAACATCGATTATTCTGAAAATTCTGAATTCAAATACATAACTACAAGTATAAAATACCCGGGGAAATCTGATGTTTATAATGCTAACTTTTTTCAGTTCATCAGGAAAGATATTCCATCCTTGCCTTATCCGGGAAATGATATGGATTATAACAACAGTCGTATGTTTGTGAAGTTTATGCTCGACTTTGTTTCCCGAAAATTCATACTGCCGAGAATGAATGAAATTATTAAAGCTATGGATGCGGATTACAAATTTATGGATAAAGCCGAGAAACAACTTGTTCTCGAGAGTTCAGCTTTTATAATTTATAGAAGACCGGATTTATCAAAAATAGCAAAAGACCTTAATAAAAGTCCGGAGTTTGGAGTACCCTTAGTTCTTAATATGGGGTTTGACGATACGATAAGGAAAATAATAGCCTTGTACGATAGTGATGAAGAAAAAATAGATGCTGTTTATCTTTTTGTAAGGAGCCTTGCGGAATGGAATAACCAGTACCGGGTATTTGTGGATGAGCCTGTACCTCAATTTATTGTGAAGATTGCAAACAAATTCTCAAAAGAGCCGGTGAAAATGAATACAGGTCTGCAAAAGGTAGTACAAAAACACGAAGGCACCAGCAGCGATATAAATGCTATTTTAATTAACATGCTCAAAAAGGCCGGATTTAAAACCTATCCCGTTCTGGTAAGCACCTTAAATAACGGTTATCTCGACACAGCATTTTTTAACCCACAACAATTTAATCATTTAATAGCAGCTGTGGAATTAAATGGTCAGGAAATTTTGCTGGATGCCGTTCAAAAAGGCGACGGCACCATCATGAGTTCGGATATTATGAACGAATATGGATTGTTGATTGAGATGCGGGGTGCACGATGGATTCAGGTTGCCTATCCTTATGCCGTACTACCCAAAAGCCAGGAATTCCATAGCATTAAACAGACCGAATAATAATCAGATACATTTCTGATTATGCCTCAATGGAAATCAAATTGACTCAATTTGTCTTTGATTTGCTTGGCAAATGTGAGTACTGATTATCTTTTTCAATGCCTGAATTTTACTTAATACACTTATAAACAATCGCTTATCAACTTTTCATGAAAATTTTTCATATAATTTAATATATATATCCGGATTCAGTTTGTTTTTTTACAGAATCTTCCTTTATTTTACAAGTACAAGTTATTGTTACTCCTTTGCATTTATTCCGGAAGAAAACTTCCGGACACTATATCGCACACCAATAGGATTTCTTATTACAAATAATCGTATAAAGATTCTATCAGGTGTCACTTTTTGTATCAACTAACCATAATCAACACCAGTTAATTATGTCTTTTTGTTATAAATGCGGGAAAGAACTCACGCCTGGCAAACCTTTTTGCAAACATTGTGGTGCCCGGGTTGCTCCGCCCATTGTTACTTCCAATTGCGCCAATTGCGGTACACCGGCAAAACCAGGTGAAAAGTATTGCAACGTTTGCGGTTATTCTCTTTCCGGCACTCCTCCACAGCCGGCTGCTGCCATATCACAACCCAGCAATCCAAATACAGGAAACACTACAGCACCTGCCTCCGGACCGAATTCTCCGGGCAATCACCTTCAAATGCCTTATGCAGCGTCTCAGGAACCGAAAAAGAAAAAGCGAAACTGCCTGGGATGCTTCTTCAAATCCTTGATAGCAGTTATATTACTGGTAGTTGCAGGCATACTGTCAATATACTTCTTCACCGATTGGCTGGATGATACCACCAAGGAATTAAAAAGCCCTGTAATTGAAAGCCAGGTTGACGGAAGCGACGCAGCTATTGAAAACCAGATTGCACTTGACAAAGCGGATGCAAAAAACCTGGACGAAGCTATAAATCTGACCGAAGAAGCTTTTGCCAATGCCGATACCAACCAGCTGAAAAATGTGCTCACAGGGTCAAGTGCAATAAAATACGAAAGAGTATACCGCGAAATTCAGCCCTACATGAAAGAGTATGCCCGCTCATTCAAGAACCGGAAACCCGAGAAATCAAATTCGTTTTATGCCTTGTATTCATTTACCGATGAAACCGGCAAAAAATACACTGCCGAATTTGCCCTCACAGGTGATGGAACCTGGAAACTGGTTCGATTCTAACCAAACAACAGACTTAAAATGAAAAAATACAAAAAATTTAAGATTGTTGCCGGTATCGTATTCACGGTGACAATTGCAATGGTGCTGCTGGGTTATGGGAACATGAAGAATCATCCGACCCTCAATAAATTTATTGTTACAAACTTCCTGAAACAACGCAACAAAACCGTTTTTGCAGAAGGGAAATTCAGAAACTACGATTTCAAGCTTGATAAAGTCAAATTAAAAGGCAATGCCATTACCAAAAGCGGGCTTTTCAACCCGGGAGATATTGAGGGAATTGAAGGAGAAATCGGCGCTGAACTCGGCAGGTACACTTATGGTGATGTTACCTATACGGAAGAAACAAGAGACAAAACCCCGATCGAATGGATTGAACACGGGGGCTATTCGGCCGATGTACCGGAAGTGCCTGCCAGCTTCAGGCACTTCTACGATCCCACACGTGCTGATGGTAGCCGGCATCTTACTGATACTGTGAACAGCAGGCTTATGAAGCTGGTTCAACGACAATTTAAAAACCCCAACACTGATGGCGTTACCTGGGCACTGGGATCGAAGGGATCATTAGGAGCCCTGGAACACAACTATACCTGGGAAAACGGTAAAAAATACATGAAAGGCGCGCTGGAAGAATCCAACCCCGGGAAACGGGATAATTATATGGTCAAAGCCTGGCGTTCACTTGGCGAAACGCTTCACATGATAGCTGACAACGGTTGCCCGCCACATGTACGCAATGATGCCCATCCATCGGTACCATTCAGGCTTATTTCATATTTTGGCAACCCCGACCCTTACGAGGAGTTGCTGGATGAAATGCAGAAAGCTGACAACAATGCCCTGGATGCATTTAATTCAGGCGTGGTGCCAAATGTTGAATCGGAAAAATTCAGGAAGCCTAAAACTGTAAGGGAGATTGCTCACAACCTGGCTGTTTTCACCAACACCAACTTTTTTACAAACGAAACCATCACCGGTACCGACTGGAAAGGGAACAAAGTAACACAAACCACCCATCCGGATTATGTTTATACTTCGCCTAAGCTACAAGCGAACGACTACAGCACAAACTATTACCGGAAAACCATAGCCGGCCAGGAAGTTCTGCTGTGCACCGACACCTGGTTTTTTCGTAAATACCCTGTTTCAAAAACTTTTCCATATCTGGATGACGAATGTGTTAATTCACAGGCAAAAGTACTGATCCCATTCATAGCCGAAGCCGGCGCAAATGTTATGAAGCTTTTCATACCTGATCTGACTGTAAAAATCACTTCGTTGTCAGAAGATGGAAGTATTGCTGGTGAGATTACCCATAAGACAGAAAAGGAATATACAGAAGCTATAAGGTACAATGGGCCGGTTATCGTAATTACAAATACATTGGATGAACTGGGAAAATTTGAAGCAAAAAACGGCAGGTTTTCAGGCAAAATAAAAAAGGTTGAAAATGCAGAAATTCATGCTGAAATTGAGTTTGGAGGTATTATCGTAAAGTCGGACCCGAAAACAATAAATAAGGCCCCGAAAAAGCCGGAATCCCAGGTTGTTGATTATTATAACCTGACATTTGCTGTTCACGTTTATACTACTTATACAGATGGTTTTAAAGATAACAATCAAACATTTTACAAATCAACTGACAGGGCTTATGAAAGTCCTGATCAATATGGGATTGAGATTACAAAAGGAAATAGTTTTAAAGGCAGTATTAAAAACAGTAACCTGGATTGTACAATTGAAGGTGAACGAAACGGCAACAAAATCGTCTGGCTGAAATTTCATAATCATGAATACTGGCGCACTAAAGAATTTCAAAGTGGTAAAGTCACCCTGAATCGTGAAATATGGACAGATATTGAGCTTAGAGACATACCTGTTAATCTTTCCTCAGGGGAAGGCAAATACGGAATCGATTTTTTAATCGAAGGATATGATTATACTATTGATAAACCCGATCCTCAATTCCGCAAAAGTATTGTAAAACTCGAACAGCGTATTGTTTTCTATCCTTCAAAGAAAGAGGTTTCAATAAGCAATATCGATTATTACAGATCAGAGATAAAAACTGCGGCAGAGGCTGTGGCTTTCAATTCAACGTTCAAGTTCAG
>JBBQGD010000162.1:0-7227 GCA_038322655.1 Bacteroidales bacterium
GTTTTGTAAATCGACTTGATTTCTAATAACAACTTTTAAATGTAAGTTTTGATTCCCTGTTATTCGATGTGCTTCCTTTATTTCCGGAAAATCTTTGATTTTTTTAAGAACATAAATTAATTGTCCGGGAAACACCTTCAACAAGATAAATGCCTCCAATTCATATCCAAGTTTTTTATTATCAATTTGTATTCGATATTTTCGAATAACACCAATGTCTTCCATCTTTTGAACTCTTTCTCGAACTGCAGAAGGTGACAAATTTATTTTTCTTCCTAAATCAGCAAAAGACAAGCGGGAATTGTCTGCCAAAATATCCAATAATTGTTTATCGATAGCATCTACCATTGAATCAATCGTTATTTGTTAAGAATACCACAATTCAATGTCAAATATAAGTAAATAACAATCAATCCATTTTAAATTTTACAAATTGTCATATACTTTTGTATTAGTATTCTTTTTAACTATGAGTAAATTATTGCAAACAATCACTGCTCATAAATAACAAAGATTTAGCAAATACTGTATAATAATTAAAGGTTACTAATTATGAAGACTATAATAAGAGTAAAGTGTTTTACAGCTATTCTGCTTACTTTTCTTTTTTTGTTTAGCGGCAAACCAAGTGTGGCGCAGGAATACAAAACAAAAGATCTTATTTTGCCAATCTCTGGCAAGATAATGCTGGTTGGAAGCGACAAAATATCTTCACCAGTAGGGGCTGCTTTCGCTTTTCTCGCTGGCGGAAAAAATGGGAAACTAGTAATTTTAAACAACGCTGCCGGTCTTAGGATGGAAATTTTTCCTCAATGGCATAAACTTATTGGTGATGTTACAGTGATTACATTGGATAAGTCTAAAAACACAATGACCAAAGCTGAACTTGAAACTCTTAGATCCGCAACTGCGGTTTGGCTTGCAGATGATTTATCAAAAAATCTTGTTGGATTGCAACTGGGTAATGAACTGAAAGATTTACTTCTAAGGGATGGTGGTGTTGGTGGGCAAGGTGTTGCTGCTGAGAGTATTGCTACTCTTGTAACGGAGGGTGAAAGTATTCGCGATGGATTCAATCTACTTACTAATTCCTGCATTTCCACTTCGATAAACAAAAAAAAGACATTTGCAGAAACCCTTAATAGCATTCCTGGACGAGTTGGTTGGAAAATTTCCCCAAAGGCAGCTGTTGTCATTCACAATAGCCGTCAAATTTCGGTAATCGGCTATTCTGGCATTATCCTCAGAACAGCGGCAAACGGAGAATGGCCAGAGCGCGTAGCCGCTTTTGGCCCTGGTAACTACGTGCTTCCAGTGCTTCCATTCACAACCGATTTAATTTCGTGGAATCGCTCAGGATTAGCCCGTCTTGGAAAGATATTTCCACCATCCGAGGCACCTGTTCCGGAAGTACCCAAAGGCGCCTTGCTAATTATTGGTGGTAATGGTTCCCCTGAAGGAATGTGGGAAAAGGTAGTGTCGTTTGCTGGTGGTATTGATGCTCACTACGTATGCCTTTCACAAACAGAGGATTGTTCGGCGGCTGAAAAGCTCAAGAGTCTGGGGTGTACTAACGTAGCAATCCACGTTGTTAAGACTGGTTTTAACGGGATAGATCAGGGTAGTGACCCTTCGCTCCTTCGCGATTTGGGAACAGCCAATGCTGTATATTTTGGCGGTGGACGAACTTATAAATTTATGGACGCTTATCTTGACACACCAGCTCAGAAACTTATGAAGGGTGTGCTTGATCGTGGCGGGATTATTTTGGGTACTTCTGCTGGAGCGCAAATACAAGGCGATTTTTTGTTGCGTGGCGACCCTCGTACAAACGATACGGTGTGGATGGAAGGCAATGATAAGGGGCTTGGTTTTATTCAGGGCGTGATTATCGACGCACATTTCCGTCAGCGTGGCCGCGAAAACATCTTGCCATCGCTCTTGGTTAAATTTCCACAGATGCTAGGCATCGGAATTGATGAAAGCACGGCTATATGGGTTCAGGATACAATCGCTGAGGTGCTTGGGCCGCACTTAGTAACATTTTACGACTTAAAGAATTCTAAAAACCAGGACGCATCATCAGTGAAAGTTGGCGATCCTGTAATATTGAAGACTGGTGAAAAATATGACCTCAAGAATAGGAAAAGAATAAAATAAAAATAGAAATTTTAAATATTACAAGATGATGACACTTGATGAAAAATTTAGGGCACTTGAAGCTGATAACGCCCCTGGTCAGGAAGTTCGACAAGATAAAGGTGATATTAGCACTATTATGCGAGGCGATAAACTTGATGGAGTTCTGGTTGATTTCTCACATGGAGATGTAGATGCTTTTGCCCCAACACCTGGTTCTGAAGAAGCTTGGAACGATGGTTTTAGCAAAGGTGCAAGGCAAGCGTACACCGAGTATCGGGGAGCAGCTAAAATACGAAGCAGACTGGCTGAACGGCTTGGTAAATTTACAGGTAAACCAATTTCAGCAGAGAATGAGTTGATTATCACTCCCGGAACACAAGGTGCGTTGTTTTTAGCTCTTGGTGCTACAGTAACAGTTGGGACTAAAGTTGCTGTAGTAACTCCCGACTATTTTGCCAACCGCAAACTTGTAATCTTTTTTGGTGGAGAAATTGTACCAATTTCGCTTAATTACAGGGATTCTCAGCCTGAAAAGGGTATTGATCTCCACCAGCTTGAAATGGCATTTAAAAGCGGAGCTGAGGTTTTTGTTTTTTCAACACCGAACAATCCAACTGGTCATGTATATTCAAGTTCTACAATAACTAAAATTGCAGCTCTTGCAGCCACTTATAGTGTTACATTAATAGTTGATGAACTCTATTCCAGAATGCTTTACAGCGGCGAAAAATACACCCATCTTTGCTCCTGTGATGTATTGCCGAAAAATCTTATCACAATCATTGGCCCCTCAAAAACTGAATCGCTCAGCGGATTCCGTCTTGGAGTTGCATTTGGCACACCAAAATTGATTGACAGAATGGAACGTCTGCAAGCAATCGTTTCTCTTCGTGCTGCAGGGTACAATCAATCGGCTCTTGATACGTGGTTTCAGGAACCTATAGGCTGGCTTGAAAATCGTATTCGCAAGCATGAAGTAATTAGAGATGAATTACTAGGAATTTTTAATGCGGGTAAACTTCAAACTGCATGTCCACAGGCAGGAAGTTATCTTTTTCCTCAACTTCCACCGCTTAGTATCGGTTTACATACTTTTGTACGTTTGCTTCGTTATCAGGCAAATGTGGTAGTTACACCCGGTACAGAATTTGATCCTGACTGTAATGATAGTATCCGGCTTAATTTTTCACAGGATCATGCAGCAGCAGTTGCAGCAGCAAAGCGAATTGTAAAAATGGCAGAAATATACAGCATATGAGTAAGGTCATAGAACAACCCATCCCGCAGGGAAAGTATTTGCCGGCTGTTCGGCATGCAGATTTGATATACACTTCAGGAATGACACCCCGCAAAGCGGGAAATCTTCTATATTCAGGGAAAATCAGAGTTGCAGATTCAATAGAATCCCACAGAGATGCTGTGCGTTTGGCGACTATAAATGCCTTAATTGCAGCGCAGGCTTGCTTGAACGAAGGCGAGAAAATATCATTAATCCTTGAGCTCAATGTTTATATGAATGCTGAGGAGGAATTTACAGCACACGCTAAAGTTGCAGATTTTGCATCTGAGGTATTGATAGAAAATCTAGGACCTAATTGCATAGGAAGTCGCGCTGCGATTGGTGTTTCATCTTTGCCTTCAAATGCGCCGGTTGAAATAAAAATTATTGGCAAAGTAGTTTAATCTCCTGAAAGTTTGCTTTACAAAATTAAAAGGAACAAAGCTTATTACCTGAAGTGAAAATATAGAATAACGAGATACAACATTTTGTATAAGTAATGGTAGTGTAAGTGCTAAATATCAAGGTTTGTAGCCCGCTCAAACTTCATCACGATTTGACAGGTACGTGCTACGCAATCTGCCACTACTTATACAATGTACCGTTGTATAAGTAATGGCAGGGTAAGTGTTAAATATCAAGGTTTGTAGCCCGCTCAAACTTCATCACGATTTGACAGGTACGTGCTACACAATCTGCCACTACTCATACAATTTACCGTTGTATGCAACCTAAAAAAAACAGAAACAGACATGAAAACAATTTTCATTTTTGGGACATTAACAGTTTTAATTGGACTGATTTCGTGTAAAAAAAACAACGAAACCAAACCTGACGATACTGTTATTTATGACACGATTAAACCTTTAGAATACTTTCCTGCACTCCCAGGGTCATATTGGATTTATGACAACAATGATACTTTAAAAGTAGACAGATATGAGAAATATGCTTTTAATTCAGCTGGATATACTGCGGAACCTGATTATGATACATTGATTTTGCCAAAATTGATTTTAAATGGCGTTTATAATCAATATGATAGTTTCGCTTTTGTTAATGGATATTCGATTTCAAAACCATCCAATAGTAGTTATCGGGATTATGCCTTTAAAGATTTACTTGCAGAAACAGTAGGTTCAACTTTTTATATTTCTTCAAGTTGGACAGGACATAAAAACGAAGGTAAAACAATAAAGCAGGACACAACTGTTTTTATTAATGGAGCAAAATACAATAATGTATTGATTACTATACAGTATGACACTTATTGGCAGAGTATGGGTGTTACAATTGATAATTGCTCCTATTTAAAAGAATATTATGCTAAAAATGTTGGACTAATTAAGCGTGAAAAACGCAATTATCCAATTGATACTGTCTTTGTTAAAGACATTGAGTTAGTAAAATATGACATAAAAAAATAGGCAGCACACAAACGCTAAAACAAATGCGGGTGTTTGTGTTTGTTGAAATATTTGAAATCTTTACATACATTTGTGCTGGCTGGCAGCTGAACAACAATCTATTCCCGCACCAGGGCTAGCTGCGGAATGTTATGGGGCATTATAAAACAAAGCACAGCCATTAAAATATTATTGAAATGAAAATTATAAATACAGCTAAAATGCCTGGGAGTAATGGACATTACTCACAATGTATTGAGCATAATGGAATTTTGTATCTGTCCGGACAACTACCTATTGATCAAGTTACCAAAACGATTCCAACAACAGTAGAAGAGCAGGCTGATTTAGCGCTAAAAAATGTAGAGTTAATATTAATAGAAGCTGGCAGTTCAAAAAATAACGTTTTGCAAGTGCGAGTTTATATTACAAATATTAATTTGTGGGATAAAGTAAACGAGAGATATAGACTTTTCTTTGAAAAACATAAACCTGTTAGATGCATTATCCCTACACGAGATTTACATTTTGGATGTCTTGTAGAGATTGAAGTAACAGCTATATTATAAATTTCCCCTTTACCAAATCAATTATTTAAAGATTTAAAAAAAGCATCATTATTTTTGGAGGGAATTTTGCTTTAAATTAGGTGTCTTTTTAGATTAATACCCACACTATGATCAAAATATGGGAATAAACTATTGCTAATACGCGCTCATGGCCAATTGGCGGTTCAATCATGTTAATACAATGAATTGTATAATTAAACGAAATAGAAATTCAAAAAACATCCTGAATAAAAATGCCAACTTGTCATACCGCGTGAACGTTGGCAACAATGCAAAAAGAAATGAAAGTAATACTATTCTTACTGATTCTGATTCCAGTTTTTCTGCAAGCACAAAATAAAGATGATTGGGAAAATTATTATGACTTTTGGATTCGGGATATTAATTCTGACTCACTAAATATGGTATTAGAACAATCATGAAAAATTATGAATTCAAAATAAAAAAAACGCCACCCAACAAAGGAGACTATAAATAATGGCGGGTAAAGTATATAATTGGGATCCCGATAGCTATCGGGATTGTCGCCCACACCACCATCGGTGTTGGTTGACAGTTGACAACCACGCAAATCGCCACTTTTCATAGCCTAACTGTTGTAGACAATAAGCAATTCAATAACGTAAAACATATAATTTAATGCAATGAAAAAACTAACTTTAATATTTATTATTTTTTACTGCTCTGCTTTACTGCAAGCACAAGTAACTAAAACAGTCATTTCAGAATGGATCCCATATGATGAATCTGCAGAATTAGTTAAAAATGCAGATCATGAATCTGTAAATATGCGATATAAGCTTATCCAATCGCAGATCCTTGACAAAAATGATATATGGAAAAATGTTTCAGACCAAATAAAGTACTTCTCCGAAGAAGATTATCAAAGACTTAAGCCGTTCATCTTAGAACAAAACATACCCACTATCCAATCGTATGTCCAGTCTGGCGTTCTTACTTATGAAGTACTAACACAATGGTATCTATACAGAATTGTTAAGTATGAAAATGACAAAGATAAGATGCTGAATGCAATTATTGCCATTAACCCTGATGCTGTTAGTGAAGCTCGGGAAAAAGACAAAAACAGATCAATACAAGACCACCCAATTTATGGCATGCCAGTCCTTATCAAGGATAATACGAATGTTGCAGGAATGCCTACTACAGCAGGGACTTATTTCTTAAGAAATAATATAGCATCCGATGCATTTATTGTAGAAAGATTAAAAGAGAAAGGAGCTATTATTTTAGGAAAAACAAACCTAAGCGAATGGGCTAATTTCTTGTTTCTCGGAGGCCCAAATGGCTTTAGCGCAATAGGAGGTCAAACGCTTAATGCTTATGGTCGCAGAATATTTGATACCGGTGGCTCAAGCTCCGGGAGTGGTGTTGCTATGGCGGCTAATTATGCTGTGGCAGCTGTTGGTACTGAAACTTCAGGATCAATTCTATCTCCTTCAAGTAAAAGTTCTGTTGTGGGACTGAAACCGACTGTTGGCTTATTGAGCCGAAATGGAATTGTTCCAATATCAGGTACATTGGATACACCTGGCCCAATGACCAGAAATGTAACCGATAATGCCATTCTGCTGTCTGCAATGAGTGGTGAAGATCCTGAGGATTCTGCAACCAGGGATAATCCTAAAAATAAAAAATACCTGGAAGATCTGAAAACGGGAACACTTCAAGGATTGCGATTTGGGGTAAATAAAAACTTATTAAAAGATTCAATATATAAGCTAAACGTTGAAAAAATTGTTTCGCTGGGAGGCATCGCTATTGAATTTGAGCCGATAAGCATAAATTTTGATGGCTTCGGTGATTTATT
>JBBQGD010000163.1:0-7189 GCA_038322655.1 Bacteroidales bacterium
AAGTTTAATCCAAAACTAAAAAGACGACCAGGAACCAGGCAAATCGATGCAAACGAATCTCTGCAGCCAAAACACTCACTACCAGTATCATAATAATTGTAGCAAGCTTCCCGGTACAATTCAGTAACAACAAGGTTTTGCGACATTGCTTTAAGTGGGAAGTCAAATCCTTCAAGATATACAATTCCTTAAGTAGGCTACTACCGAGGTTTCGATATAACCTACGGTAATAGAAAAAAGGATAATCCATATTGTTTTGTAATAAGTTTTCATGCCAGTCATTCTTCTATAATAATAAAAATATAATCAAGCCTTTATAAAAATAAGAAAATAAAACGTGGACAGATTGCTTACATTTCATAATTTTAACATGAATTTCGTAATGTTCAAAAATAGAAATTACAACCACAAGAAAAAGTTTTAACATGATCAAACTGGCACTGGTGTTAACAGCACTCAGCATAAATATCTTCTGCTCAGCTCAAAAACAGGATTATATCATTTCAGCCCCGGCAGAAAACAGATTCACACATATCGACAAAAACGGGGAAACCGTTATTCCAAATGGCCGGATTATCACGCCGGTTGGAAAATGCTTCACTACAGCACCTCATCCATACGGCCTGGCAATAAGCAATGATGGCAATGTTGCAGTAACAGCAAATTCAGGAATATCACCACTTGCTATAACAATTTTACGTGATCTGAATTCAGGGAATCCGGATATTCAGCAAGTTCCGCCCGGACCAACTACTGACAAGGGAGTTTTGGCTTCAGTATTTATGGGATTAGCCATTTCACCTGATAACAAAATGGTATATGTAGCCGGAGGACAGGAAAAGAAGATTTTTATATTTGATATTGCCACAGGTAAAAAAACAAGTTCGATCGACTGCAGTTTTAAGGATCAGGATTATGATTTTACACATGGTTATATAGGCGATATGGTTCTCAGTCACGATGGAAGCAGGTTGTATGCAGTCGACCAGATTGGATTCCGGATGCTGGTGATAGACCCCGTAAAAGGAAAGGTTTTATACAATGTCCCGGTTGGGCGCTATCCTTTCGGAATAGCTCTTTCGCCTGATGAAAAAACAGTTTATGTGGCCAATGTCGGCATGTACCAATACAGCCTGATAAAACGAAAAACGAAAGGTGAATGGAAAAACGGAACAATCGACTTTCCTGCCTTTGCATATGAATCTCCTGAAGCAGAAAAAGGAATTTATAATGATACAATTCAGGTCCCAGGGCTTGGCCCAATAAATACGGATGATTCATTTTCCGTGTGGGCATTTGGTTTGAAAAAAAATGCAAAACCTAAAGAAATTGCCAGGATCAAAACAGGAACCCTTGTCGGGCAAATGGTCGAAGATTTTCCTGCTGTCGGAGGTTCGAGCCCGAATTCAATTGTTGCAACAAAGAAATATGTTTTTATCAGCAATGGCTCCAACGACAATATCACGGTGCTCGACGCCCGAAACAAAACAATTATAAAGAATATCAGTCTCTGCCCTGATGAGCGGATTGCAAAGCTTCGCGGCATCATTCCTTTTGGCCTGGATGTTTCACCTGATGGCAAAAAACTTTATGTGGCAGAGTCAGGACTAAATGCAATTGCAGTAATTGACGTTGAAACATTAACAGTAGCAGGTCATATCCCTACCGGTTGGTTTCCGGCTAAAATTAAGGTTTCACCCGATGGTAAAAAAATCATTGTTGCCAATGCCAAAGGATTTGGCAGCGGTCCGAATGGAGGCCATACTTTCACAATAGGCCCCGAAAGAAGCTATATAGGCAGCCTGATGAAAGGAACTGTCGAAATACTTGATATTCCGGGATATGGTGAACTTAAAAAACTTACACAGAAAGTTATTGATAATAATTTTGCTTTCGATAAACTTTTCTCCACTAAGTTCGATTGGCGCAAAAAGAACCCTGTTCCTCTGACCCCGGCTATGAATGAATCACCTATCAAACATATCGTTTTTATTTCAAAAGAAAACCGAACTTATGATGAAATTCTGGGACAGCTGAGCAATGCTGAAGGAGATTCATCCATCGCACGATATGGTCATAATGTAACCTTCACTAATCGTGACAAAAGCAGAAAAGTAGAAAATGCAACCGTAGCCCCAAATCATCTGAAACTGGCACAGCAATTTAGTTTTAGTGATAATTTTTATGTTGATTCCGACGTATCAGCCGACGGGCATCGCTGGTTAACAAATACTTATCCTAACGAATGGGTTGAATCATCGGTACCTGCAAGCTATGGAGGTAACCGCGAATACCGGGAAGATTCCAAGGCACCAGGCAACCTGGGTTTCAACGGATCTTCAGGTGCCATTTACCCTGAAGATTATAACGAAGCTGGTTCCATGTGGGACCACTTTGCCCGGTACAAAGTTAAATATTACAATTTTGGCTTCAGCGTAATGTTTGAGCCAGCTGACTACAGCGATATGTATAAATATGGCGGCATAAAACAGGTAGCTAATTTCCCTTTGCCGGCAACTTTATACAGCCATACTTCAAATTTGTATCCAACCTTTAATATGGCAATCCCCGACCAGTTCAGGGTTGATATTTTTAAAAAAGAATTTGAAGAAAAATGGGGTATTGGTAAAGATACATTACCACAGATAATTACTGTTATAATGCCGAATGACCATGGCGCCGGTGAACGTCCGGAAGCCGGGTATCCTTTCCGCGAAAGCTATATGGCTGACAATGATCTGGCTATAGGTCGGATTGTCGAATTCCTTTCACATACTCCGTGCTGGAAAAATATGGCAATTGTAATTACTGAAGATGATGCTCAAAACGGTGTCGATCACATCGATGCTCACCGTAGCTTACTGATGGTGATTTCACCTTATTCCAAAAAGAACTATGTTAGTCATATACATTATAGCTTTGGAAGCATCTTTAAAACTTTTTGGAACGTGCTTGGTTTACCCTACCTGAACCAATATGATGCAGGGGCATCTGACATGGCTGATATGTTTACTGACAAACCAGACTTCTCGCCATATGTAGCATTACCGGTTGATGTACGAATATTTGATCCACAAAAAGCATTGGATCCATTTGATGAAAAATTCGACTGGAAACAACTTCTTCAGGGACCTGAAATAGATAATCCTGATGACATGATCCGCGAAAGCAAAGAGCAGGATGAATGGAGGAAAGAGAATATTAAATAGTGAGTTAATTTTTTGAGATGAAGGGAAATATAACGATTAGCTTGGAATGAGGAATCGGGCAAATGTGTGAAAGCACGCCGGTTTCTCTCACCAGTTTCCACCATTGAAAGCATCAAAATATTCAGATGCGTCTTGGCCGAAAATATCAACAGTTTCACCAATAAGCTTATAGGTCGCCTGCTGTCCGGCAATTCGTGAAAAATGAATTTCGTACTCGATTCCATTATCGTCATTCATCAATATGCTGGCGAGGTTCGCGTTCCGTGCTGATAATAGTTGCTTACTGCAGAAAGGACAGTAAAATTCCAATATTTCTCCTTCCATTACATGAAAACCAGGATGCTTTATCACTGAGTAATTGCCTAACTCAGGATGCAGAATAATCAATCCTTGCTTTCCCCAACTGTTGCGTGTTGAAAACACAACATTATCGCCAACATTCAACAAGTTAAGGCAATGGGGACATTTAAAATCCTTAGCCATAATTCTGAATTTTATTTGTAATAAAACAACTGAAAATCAAGATTGTTTTTCCAGGTATCAGGATTAAATGTCTGTTTCACTTATCCTGACCTTGTCACCAAGGGTCCCGTAAATCGACTAAATTGTATCGGCGTTTTGACCTGCGTCTTATTTCTTACTAACCTTATAACTTAACCAGGGACAACCAATATCTTACACCTTATACCTAACCTTATATCTTACACCTTATATCTTACACCTTATATCTTAAACCTTATATCTTAAACCTTATATCTAATATCTTACACTTTATATCATATAAAAATATCCAAATCCAACGACAAAATCAGTTACCGGATTGCCACATTCAATTCCTTCTGAATCATATAATAAAGATCGATTTTATGTTGTTTCGAAAATTTATATCCCACTCCTGCGGTTGTGCGGACTCCATCGAAAGCGTTGATGCGAGGATCATTGAGTGGCGAAAAGAGTTCAATCGAAATGTAAGGAGAATAAGGTTTATCCAAATCCAGGTTAAGCCCGAATTTATTCCGCAGACAATACTCCGGGATCCCGCCATCTGAAGCCCGACCTACATCGGAATACTGATCCTGCAAACGCACATGATTCTGAGACTGAAACTGAAAAGATTTTATCTTTTTTTATATTTGATATTAACATTGAACCTGTGTCTCAAACTGTAATAGTCTTTAACTTTCCTTTTCTGAGAATACCTTTAACCAACAGCAAATTGGAAATGATTTTTGTACTTATACGAAACCCCGAAATCAGTAATGATTGTTCCGACTTTGCGGATATTTTCATTGTATCTTACCCCCTCTGAAATACTCGCAGCCCCTTTCTTAACCAGCTTAAATTCAAAACCGGCAGAAGTCCATAAACCGGCATTTTTCACCTGACCTATGAGAGGAGAACAATAAAGTAAACCTACAAGTAGAGTAATAGAAGAAAGTAAACGAACCATCTTTGAGTGCGTACTCAATCCATTTTCTTTTGTAATAATAGATGGTTATTTAAGTAGCATCTTTAAAAAAGTCAAAAGGCATAATCAAAAGCGGTGAATATCAAACCCGTTACGTGTACGTAAATCCGCCATTAATAGCTCATGATTTTCGGGTCGGATCAAATCAATATTTTAGTAAAGAACTGTTTTTGAATATTCCTGTTTAAAAACCATCGGGTGATCAAGCACAAAAATAAATACGAAAAAGATTGAGTTGAATACCAGGATTGGTAACAGATTTAAACCAATAGCATTAATAAGGCCAAGAGCAATTGCGATTAAAAGATATGTCATTTCTTTCATCGATATGCCTTCAGTTCGGTACCTTAGCATGGAAAAAACTGCAAATAATCCAAAGGCTGCACCCATTGAAATATTAGTTTTATTCAGCACAAATGTGATAACGAAAATAATAATGTTAAAAAGGAAAAATGTAAACATAAACTCCTTGTGCCTGTATTTCGGGAAATAAATAAGCCCGAAAATCAGCAACATAGTCACAATATCGAAACCTATTCATAAAAGAAATGCTTGTTCAAATCAACAACTTCATCTTCTTTTTCCTTTTATTTATTTGATTGAACTGAGCTATCTCCAGAATTAACTGTCTGGCTTGAAACAGCTGGCGCTGGTAGATTTGCCTCCGCAGAAACAGGTATATACCAGCTATGCAAACCAAGAAAAAAAAATGATTGTAAGCGTTTCTTTAATGTATTTCATACCCGAGCTTATTAAGTTCAAAAAATTTATGTTTGAAATTATTCCTTTTTCAATTCTTTATGAATGCTGGTTAACCCAACACAATATTTACTTATGTAATTCTGAGGATGCCTTTGTTTTTTCATCAGTTCTCTGAAAGGAGATACAGAATTCTTGCCCTGCTTGACTTCTACAACTACTAAATCCTGAATTGTCTTTTCATCTCCGTTACACTTGTACCTGAGATTAATATCAAAGGTAAGCCGCTCATTAGCTGTCTTGTTGACCAGGGTTATTCTGTCAAAATACACTTGCAAGGATGGTACATAGTCACGGGATTCTCCAGGTTTATTATCACTAATATATTGATTCAGATTTTCATCAAGTGAATCAGGGATATTTGCAATTTGTATCCTGTTTTTAATTGTGCGACTTGTATTGGTTTTCGTTTTTATTTCGAAAAAAGAGATCCCTGAATTTACATATTTGCGGCACCGTAGTTTAAACCGGTTGCGTTTCCCATTGTGATGCATTTGATACAGTTGAAAATCCGGCGTATCAAAATAAAGGGTTTCATAAGGATGGAATAATTCCCCGCCAATTACAAGTATTTTATACTTCGATTCTATTGCTGCAAGGTATTCCTGTAACTGATCTTCATGCAGTATGTATTTTGTATCAATCCTATTTAGCAATTGTACATGATCCATTTCTTCCAGACTGATAGGAGTAAATGGTGAAAGCATGGTTGAAAGATTATTCATGACAGAGGTAATTGAAAATTTCAAGTAGAAAAAGTCTAACTGTTAATAACTTAAATAAACAATTGTAACTTATCCGCTACTTAAATATTTTCAAATCTTCAACTTCCAGAGTGTGCTTTTTCCCCTTGATAGTGGCTTTTTTTTATAACCGGATAAATTCCGGATACTAAGGTCAATGTTGAATCCTTTGAATACACATAAAAGGTATAGCAACCGGACCTCAAATACTTGAATTCATAAATTCCTTCGTAGTTACTTTTGATATGTACACTGTAACTGTGATCTTCTCCAAAATCAAGTAAACATCTTCGTCGGGAGCCGGGTATATGCCCTTCAGATTGGTAAACTCTGCATTGTAGTTTTTTAGGCTACAATTTTACCGTAGATGATTGAATTCCAGTCATCTTCGGCTTCTTCCGAACAGAAAATAAACAGTTAAACTTATAATAGTCACAAGTAAAACAGGAAAAATATTTTTCATTTAACGTTAATTTTATAATTTCTTAACGTTCCATTTAAGGCAAAAGAATATAAAAACAAGGATAATTTAAAATCAATCTCTAGATAACCACAAGCTAATGACAGTCAGGGTTGGGAAAAGTCAGATCCATGCTTTTGTAAATAAAACCAATCATTCAGAATCAGAATCGTACTTTTTTTGAAAAAGCCGGTAAAACAATCGGCGCATTCATTTGTTGAATAGTAAAGAAAAATTGTTCCCCTTTTAAAATACAGCACCATTATTGGTAATCAGATCATATTACCATTAAGTCAGCAAAGTACATAAGGTGCAGAATAAACAAAATTACATTCACTGATTTAACCCCCACATGGAATATCCAAATCAATATGTTGAGGCTGAAAAGTCTTCAGCAAGTTTGCAACTGCCTTTCAATGAGTTCCTTCAAAATTTCAGGAACACTTTGGAAAATGTATTTCATCACAGGGCTGATATAAATCAGCTCGAGACGCAGCGCGGCTTACCGCCTTATATAATGCGTGAAATTCTTTCGGCCGATCCGTTTTTA
>JBBQGD010000164.1:0-7147 GCA_038322655.1 Bacteroidales bacterium
TGATGATGCAAAAATAGACAAATTACTTTACGTGGCAAAAAATTATTTTAAATGAATAAAAACCAAAGCAACTATTGCCGGTAATGCTTGTACATAAAATATTCTTTTCGATGCCGTTAATGCGCCATAAAAGCCGGCAATTATAATGCAGCTTAAAAAGAAACGGAAATATAAAATTTCCATAAGTCATTCGTAATGAAGAATGTCCAGATTAATCCTGCAGCAAGGAAACCATTATAAAGACCCTGGTTTGCTGCCAGAACTTTGGTAGGTTTAAAAAGATTGGGAGGAAGCATTTTAAATACTTCTCTTCCTTTTGTTTCCCAGGCAAACATCTCCAGCCATAAAAAGTATAGATGTTCTAGAGCAACAATTGCTATTATAATGAATCCGATAGTTTTCATATTTCTGTTTCAGCTTTAAATAACGTAATTGTAAGCAAGTATGTTCATCAATAGTAAATTTAGATAGCAGCTTTTATGGCCTTTTCTGCTAAATGAAAATAGCAGTAATAAAGAATTGTAGATGAAATCCGCTTTTAAAAGCTATGATCAGTTACAGTTAAAACACTTCAAACGCAACGATATCCTCTATTACTGCTATATTTCGTTAAGTATTGTTTTACATTTTCCGGATCAGAAGCGAATCTTAATGTTGCCAAAAAATTCCTTTTCAGGTCCGGGCTGATAGGAATTGCCATCGGGATCGGGTTCAGTAAATGCTATATATTTAGCTCCGGTGAAATTGCGTGCTGACAGACTGCATTCGCCTTTTAATCCCAACAAATTCCATTGATACGAAACGCGGGCATGATACAAATTAAATCCATCCTGCCAATTTTGGTAGATTGTTGGGTCCAGTTCACCATTATACGCTTTTGCATCAGTATAAATGGCCCATTTCGACTGGTATTCGGTTCCTAAACTAACCGCAAAGTGTTTGTTTACGGAATAAACAACCTCGGCATAAAGCTGGTGCTTAGGCGAATTCGGCAACCATTGTCCTGAGGCTGGAGGAGTGGTAAGCACATATTCGGGATCAGTATACACGGGATCAACAGTAGCCGATGTGTATTTGTAATCGGCATAGGTATATGCAAGCTGTAAACTCAGGTTTTTCATAAAGTTGTAAGTTACCGATGTTTCCATTCCTGTTCGTTTGCTATTGCCGGCATTTCCATAAAATACTTCCTGGTTTCCGCGGCCACTTTGCTTGAAACGGAAGAAGTCATTTTCGGTTTTCATAACAAAACCGGTAATTCCATATGATAATTTTTCGCCCAGGAAGCCGCGTGAACCAATTTCAAAACAATTGGATGTTGCCGGTATTAGATGCGTATTAAACCCGCTATATCCAACCGGGTTGTTGGCTAATTCTTCTGTTGACGGGGGCATAAATCCCTGGCTCCAGTTTACAAATACAGTAGCTGCATCTGAAAAAGAATAGCTTGCTCCCAGGCGGGCAGAAACTTTGGTATAGTTTTTTGAAACATTGGCTGAATCCAATCCCAGCATTTTGTCGGTTAATTCATTGTTCATGGCATCATAACGCACACTACCCATCAGGGTGAATTTGCCGATTTCAAGGTTGCACAATCCGAATACCCCGATACTTCTCTGCGAAATGATCTGGTTGGCCAATAAAACATCAGTTTCGATATTGGTTTGATCTGTACTTTCGACCCTGTCCGGATTTCCAGCACTTTGCAATTTATACATGTTAATATTCTGCCATTTTAAATCTGTGCCAATACTAAAGTTGTTTTTCATCAACCCATTGGTAAGATGAAGGTTGTATTGTGCGCTAAGGCCTGGAACAGTATAGGTTCTGTATTCTGCAGCTCTATTGCTGGTTTCCTTGTAGTTCCAGAGGCGAAGGAACGAAGATACCTGCAGATCCTGCTTTTCGCTGAATTTGTAGGCTCCTGTAAAACCTACAGTTGTACGGTTTGTTTTCTGGTATTCGTTGAAAGGTCTGGCATCAGGATTTGCCTGTAAAGGGTTATCCAATTGTCCGATACTCAGTCCTTCGGGATTTTGCTGAAAATAGTCAGTATGTGAAATGATCTGGGTGAATGATAAATTTGTTGATGGGTGGAAATTGACTTTTTCATACAATTTGTTACCCCAGTATGCCTGATGATCACGGTACCCGTCACCTGCAGTTCGTGAATAGCTGATACGGTAATCCATATCATTTTTAGAACCATCAAGTTGTATCAACGATTTTCTGAATCCATTTGAACCTAATGACTGGCTTAACTCGCCTCCTATTGGATTAGGACCGCCGTTATTGGTGATTATATTTATTATTCCGGCAGCACCGCCACCGCCATACAGGCCGGCTGCAGGTCCGCGCAGAACTTCAATTTTTTTCACCGTTGCCCAATCCACATCGTATAGATCAGGAGCAAATCCCGAAGGATCATTTACAGGAATTCCATCTATGATAACGCCGATACCGCGCAGGCCACGCTCGGTTAGAATGCCTTGTCCGCGAATGGATACATGAACCCGCTCTCCATCATGCTGGTTGTCAATGCGAATACCGGGAACTAATCTCAAGGCTTCTTCAATACCAATTGATTTGGGCATGATGGTTAGTGAATTAGAGGTTACAAGTGAAACAGAACCTGTATTGTTCTTTAATAGAATGGGTAAACGGTTTGCTGTAATAGTAATCTCTCCCAAATTAATTGTTTTTGTTGAATCGGGGTTTTCATTTTGTCCAAATATCAACCCCCCGGTGCACATTAAAAGTGCAACGAGATATATCTCAAGTTTCATTATTGTTTGTTTTAGGTAATATAAACTAGGGTTTCTTAAAAAGTATGCCCGTCAACTTCACCAGAGAAGTTGAAAATCTCAGGAACATACTATTATTTTGATGCATAAAAATCAATCAGCCGACTGAATTCAATACAAGGAAAAGGAAACTTTTTCGAAAGAATTCTCTTTCTAATATTGTGAAACAGCAAGTGTGATCAGTTGATTTTACACCAATTTGGGAGGTGGTGAGTGAATTTCGGTTGCACTCGAAGTATAAAAATTATTGATAGGAGGAAAGGTAAATCCGATCGGATATACAAGCTTATTGATAATTGATGGCTGAAGGTAAAAACTGTAATTAAAAGTCCTTTTCACTTTTTTCTCAGATTCTTTTTTAGTGTTGTGCGTTTTATCAAAAGCGGCAATAAGCTGTTCCTCTTTAGTATCATTTATACAGTAGTATTGTTTTTTGCCGGGAAGATCTTTTATTTTAACAACATCATACATTTCTCCATTATAGCGGAATTCCTTATTTGGTTTTATCCAGATAATTTCAGATTCTTCATTATCTGATATAACAATTAATGTAAGATCTTCGTCCTTAACACCTGCTGCTATTTCCCCGCGAATTTCTTTTTGGATTCCATATTGTATAACACTAAACCAAAGATAATACCCCCCGATATTAAAAAGGAACGTAAAAACCAATGTGATTGAAATGAGTTTTCTCATTTTTTTGAAATAGTGTCCGGATTGGGATTTATCGGATAAGTCAAACGCTTTAATTGTAAGTTAACAAACGCAAAGATAGGATTGATTGTTTACTTATTATACTTTGATTAGTTATTTAATGAAGTATTTATTTTGCTTAATGCATTTTAATGCTAAGTCGTAATAACAAGAAAGCCGACCTTTAAGGTCAGCTTTCTATGTTAGCGATATAGTATTTACAGTTTTATTGTTTAGAGCGGAAGAAAGCTTGTACCTGATTTATTATTTTTCTGCCAATCAACCCGGTAGCGTGTTGGGCATTCGTCGCCAACAATAGGTTCGTTGTTGTTGTTGTACCCAAAAGTGATGGTAGCGCTTTTATTATCGCTGGGTATTTGATGAATCTTGATGCCGGACACAGGATCCCAATCGCAGGTTTGCCTCGAAACTTCTGATTGAGTAATTTGTGTGTAGAATTCTTCGCCTTGCCTGTTGGTCCCCCATACTACTAAATTCGGGTAGTTGTTAGCTGATCCGAAACCATCGACAGTACGAATATAATGTCCTGCTGTTCCGGTATAAGTGATTTGACGAGCTACGTTCCAGGTACGGGCGGTACCATTATCAAAACTGGCTTGCATCGAGCCACTTATTCTCTCTACATAAGAAGAAATAATAGTAGGCCCCACCTGCCAGCGATGTCCACCGTTAACATTTTGAAAGGTTTTGGTTCCGTTAAGAGTAACAGATTTACCTGTAGCAACACGGGTTACAGTGAAGTTAATATATTTGTATCTAACAGTAGCACCGGCTTGTTCCCAATGTGTGCCAACGTTCTTTCTGATTTCTATTTTTCCTGTTCTGTTGCGTTTACCGTTACAGGTAGTGCCATTGTAAGTGATGTAAATAGTAATAGAGTCATTAATACTTGTAGTTGAATCAACTGTTGCATTACAGGGTAGCCATTCGGTTGATTTTAATCCGCTGCCATTGTTCGACAACACGGAAGTGATATCTCCTTCAGCATCATTCATTATATTTTCCACGTTGTTTTCATCAATTGATAATTGCTCGAGAGAAACAGGATCTACAATCCCGGAACTGAGGTCTTCCTTGGCACAGGAAGTGAATATGAGCGCAATTGCGGAGACAAGAATGATTGCCAGTTGTTGAAGATTTTTTGTTTTCATGGGTTTTGTTTTTTTGAGTTATTTTTTTAATTGAGTGATTAATGCTTGTATTAATAATACACCCAAGCTGTTTTTTACCCTGATTGGAATTCGGATTATTTTAGTAATATTTTTCAGAGTATTGATTATTAGTGTTGTATGAGTGGTTTCAGGTTTCAGAGTTTCATGTTTCATGTTATTGATTGCAGCCAATTTGATTGAGACACGGATATCTTTTTAACTTGTAATTGCTATGAGAGAAGCTTTAAAATTAACTATTAGTATTAGAGGCTGCTGAACATGAAACTTTGAAACATGAAACCAGAAACAATTATAACCAGCTAATTATTTCGCTATTTCCTCCTTCTCCCATACTCCGCAAGCACCAAAAAATCCCATTGCCCCGGCACTCAGATTTGTCGGGATGTTAGCCTAAGCTGTATTAAAATATCCTCCGTTCCAGGTGGTTTCGAGCAATAACGCCCTTAGAAATGCAGCATGTTCGTCGGTTAAGGAATATCTTCGCTCGGTAATCAACGTTCCATGAGGAAAGGTTATTTTTTCTGATGTCGGGGCAAAAAGCTCACTTACATCCAGGGTTGGCAAGGTATAATAATAAACAGTTGCCCGACACGAATCCGGATTTTGGGTTTCATAACCCGGCGCAGATGACCAGTCAAGTTGAATTTCAAACATGGCCGGTAAAATTGGGTTGTATGGAAATGGCACCTTGCTGAACCGGTATTTATTATCAGTTTCATCTATTTGATAATCAACAAACTTAAAATCTTTAGGTTGTGCCAACACTGCTTTTGAGGAGTAATTCTTTGTGCCTGAAGTGATTGACAGAGAGTAAGTTTCGTTCCGGATGCCGATAAAAGCTCTATCCGATAAATAGGTTCCCGGATTCAGGCTGTCCTCATGAAAAGTAAATGAAAGCAAGCTTGATGAAACCAAAACAGTTGCGCCACTTACCGGTTGTGGCTGAACATTGAGTTCCGATACCGGTTTCATTATTGTTATAGATTGCACTTTCAGCTCATTAGTAATAATCCCGTCAACAACCACAAAGTCATTGTCAGCTGTTTGCAAACCCCAATCCGTTTGCTCCTCGCACGAAACAAGCAGCATGGTCAGAAACAGGAATATCAACAATTTTTTCATCAGAAACGGAAAGTATAATTAAGTGAAGGAATGGCGCCGGCAACAGACATGGAGGTTATTATGCGCTCAACATCGCCTTCAAGGTTGGCCGGAACCGCTATAGTTTCATTTTGGTCAGATATTTTATTGAAGTTTATTGAAAACGGGTTATGCCTTCCATATGCATTATAAATGGTGAGCATGAGGCTGTGCTGATATCTTTTATCTGGCTTGCTGAGAGCATAGGAAACAGACAAATCCAAACGATGATAATCCGGATACCTGTCGTTGTTTTTTTTTCCATAAACAGGCACCGAATAGCCGTTAACATAATAAAATCCGGTGGGCGAACTAAACGGAGATCCGGTAAGATACATCCAGTGCGACGAAAAACTCCAGTGTTTGCCTGAAGCATAAGATACCGTAAGGCTGAAATTGTGTGGCCTGTCATAAGCCGCCGGGAAAATCTCGCCATTATTTACGTCGGCTATTTTTTTCATCGAGCGCGAATAGGCATAACTGATCCATCCGGTAAAACTCCCTTTGCTTTTTTGCAGCATGGTTTCTAAACCGTACGACCAGCCATTACCAAACCGGAGTTCCCCTTCAATCAATTGATTTATAAGGAGATTGGCATGGTCTTTATATTCCACCTGGTTATATAGTCGTTTGTAATAAGCCTCAACGGAAAAATCAAACTGGCGATTAAATACTTTGCTCAAAAAGCCAAGTGAAAACTGATCTGCTTTTTGTGGCTTTATATTTGGCCCGCTCGGAGCCCATACATCGAGCGAAGTAAACGGACTTGTTGAGTTACTTAAAATCTGTAAGTGTTGAATATTATGGTTGTAATTGGCATGAATTGAGGTGTTTTCGCCCAATGCATATTTAAGGCTGATGCGTGGTTCGAAATTCAAAAAATCCTGATAAACGGTTCTTTTAGCAACCTGAACGGTATCAATTACGTTGTGATTGGCATCGAAGAAATAAACGGATGTGGGACCAAGATCATTCCACCGAGAGATTCTGATCCCATAACGGGCAAAGAATTTTTTACCGATTTGTTGTTCGTAACTGGCATAGATGGCTACTTCGGTTGACTGATATTGTGCCAGGCTTGCTGGTATCTCATCATTAGTGAAATAAATTTTACCCGGATTGATCTGATGTCCGTTTATCTCAAAACCGGTTTTAATAGTGTTATCGGGATTTAGAAACCATGAAAAATCAGTTTTTATAGTGGCATTAGAGATGGAAGAGGTCCAATATGTACTTAGCTCTTTCGAGAGATCGAGGTAATAATTGTATCGGCTGATATAAGCTGTTGTATTTGAGAAAAGTCGGCTGTTAAAAATA
>JBBQGD010000165.1:0-7147 GCA_038322655.1 Bacteroidales bacterium
AATGTTGCATGAATATACAGAGTCGAACCTCCGGAAACTTGAAAAGGCATTGGAGGAAGAGTCGGCAATTCAACTTACAAAAACCATCAACAAACTTCACTTTGGATTTTTGAATTTCTGCACCGATCTTTTTGAAAAGCAAGGGCCAATAGCCTTGTCTGAAACGAAAGAAATACTCCTCGATGGTATCTCTGATTTTAAATTAAAAGCGGAAAAATTTGTGCTTGAATCATCTGAAACCATTACCATTTCTTATGTTAATGACACTAACCGGAAAGGGAAAAAGGTATCGCTGCCATATCGGAAATTGCTTGCTTACCTGATAAACAACCATGTGAATCCGGAAGTGTTGAACCAGCTCTCTGTTTTTAATATGCATACAGCGAAGCTATTGACCAAATTGAAATCCGTACTATTACTGGTAAATGATATTTACGAAAAGCTCTATACCAACAATATTGAAAATAAAGTTGATGTAACGGAAACCCGGATACAGGTTATCAATGAACTTACCTTTTTTGAACAGACATATAAATTTCAGACTTCAGCATGCAAATCTGCGCTTTTTAAAACAATCAGGGACAACGTGATTGAAATAAGTTCTGATTTATTAAAAGCAAAACCTAAAAAGCAACTTACGAGCAGGATAAAGGTCAGGTACGAAAATACTATTGAAAGGATTGTGGCTTTCCCGGAAGTATGGCTGATACAAAACCGGGTTTTAAACAATGCAGTATACCTCGATAGTCATATAATTTCGGACCAGAAAATGATTGATGGTATTATCCGAAAAAATAACGATAAGGCGAAAACCTTAATTACGGATAATGTTATAAATCCTATTGATAAGATAATTCAGAATATTGATAAAAGCATTGTTGGCATTCCGGCCAATATCAATATAAAAGATATCACGTTTGTTGAAAACGTGGCGCTGATGGGGTTGTTTCAGGAAGCATATTATAAAATAACGGAGCTTATTGAACGCTTACCTGTAGAATTGGAAATATCGGATTTTTATCCTGAAGATAACGAAACACTTATCTCACCTGAAAACTATACAATTACTAAAACAGAGCCTAATAAGATCGGGCTTTATTACATGGACACGCGTTTCTATGAACCATTCTTCAGGGAACTTGAGCAATTGGATTTGCTGATCAGGATAACAGTTGCTGAGTGCAGGGAAACATATAATCTGATTAGATTCAGGTTGGTCAATGTTCTTACTGATATTGAAAGCGCTGTATCTACAGAACAGGAAATTATACATTTCTTGATTCAGATGCAGGAAAAGTTTTCGAAGGAAAAAGTTAAGCTCACCGAAGCGATAGAACTGGTAAAGAATAAATCAGATGCCTTGATGAAAGATGCACTTTCACCCTTATATTCACATGGAATCATACAGGCTGAAAAAAATATTTCTTCACTGCTGCGCGAGCATAAAAGTCAGAAATTCAATGTCGGGATATTAGGCAAAATCACAGAACTGAGAGGTAAGGCAAATTCTCTAATTGTTAGGATTTTATATAGTTCAAGTGATGGTGTGATCCTGGCGCGGAAATTCATGAAAAAACAGGAAAATGCCAAAACAAGCATCAGTCAGGTACTTGATTTTGTGGAAAAAGAAATGCCTGAAAAGAAAACTCTGGCCCAGATCCCTGTTTTTTACAGAACACTTTTCAGTAGTAAATCATTGATAAATGAAGGTTTCTGGATTCCTAAGGAGGAGGAAACTGCTTTGATAAAAAGCGCCGTTCAGAGGCATAAAGAAGGATATGGCGGTGCTGTTATGATTACCGGAGTGCATGGTTCAGGCAAAACTGTTTTAACTCGACACGTTGCCAGTCATTTTTTTAGGAAGGACCGGACATTTATTATTAAAGCACCTGTTGGCGGATCAGTTTCACCCGATGTATGGCTGGCGGAATTACATAACGCTATAGGAAGTGGTGTTGATTCATCTGAAATATTCCACACTATGCCACAGGATAGCGTTGTATTGATCAATGATCTTGAATTGTGGTGGGAACGGTCAGACAAAGGGTGTGATGTTTTACAAGAATTGACCGGGTTAATAAAGTTGTATGGACGAAAAGTATTTTTTATCCTGAATTGCAATACTTACGCATTTAATCAGATGAACAAGGTGTTTCCCTTTGAGGATCATTTTCTGTCAATGGTTGAATGTCGCCCGTTCGATACGAAAAAACTGCAGCAGCTGATTTTAAGCCGGCACAAATCGAGTGGATTAACATTTCATTACAGTAGTATTTCCGAGAAAGTGCTTCTGCAGCTTCGGATGGCAGCACTGTTTCATTCCTATTTTAATTATTCGGAAGGAATACCGGGAGTTGCAATGAATGCCTGGATTAAAAATATTGCGAAAGTCGATAACCAGGATGTGTATTTAAAAAAGCCCAATCTTCCTAATACCGATATCCTGAATTGCCTTGATAAAGACTGGATGATCATAATTGCTTTATTTATTCAACACAAAAACATGAATGTTGAAAAACTGGCCAGGGTTATGGGTATTTCGCATGATGATGCTGGAAATGAATTTGATAAACTAATCAATGCCGGAATTCTTAAAATCAGAGAGGGCAATGTTTACACGCTCAACAGGAACCTTGAACCTTTTTTAGTACAGGTATGTTTTGAGAATGGGATCATATAAAAATTGACACAATGTATATAGATATAGTTTTAGCAGCAATCACAGTTTTTCTGTTTTTCAGGGGACTGACATTACTTATTAAAATTTTACCGTTCTCGCGCGGAACAAAACTCTATACCAGGTACATCATGCCTGTTGTTGAATTAGTTTTGTGGGTGGGATTTATAATGTGGACGGTACGTTTAATGTATGAAGCATACAATATTACTGCATTGATAGTTGCCGCTACATTAACTGTTCTTTTTATTGTCCCGATGTGGTTACTAATCAGGGATTTTTTGAATGGCGTTATAATGAAAGTGCAGCGAAAAATTGATAAAGGCAATACTATTGAAATCGAAGGAATAAAAGGTGTTGTTATAAAAGCAGGCCACCTGAGTTTCGATATCAGAACCAAAGATGGATCTATAAAAACAATTCCATATAATAAAGTGATGTCAAGGATTATTTCAAAGCAGGGATCAAATGTTAACCTGGATTCCCGGGTAATCAGTTTCAGAATTAATTCTTCACACGACATCGAATCGGCAATAGCAGGACTTAAAGTTACCTTGACAAATGCACCATGGGTTGCTGCTTCGCAGGAACCTATTATTAATGATATTCGGCAGGAAGCTGGCGAATATATTGTAGATGTGGTTGTGTACATCCTGAAGCATGAACATGTCCGGCAAATTAAAGATTATGTTACCGGCAAATCAGAGCAAATGTCAGGATATACGATATATTGAACTCAGATATTCAGCTTGCAATTTTCTATACAACATACTGTCTCGGTCAGATTGGGCATTATGCAGTATGTTTAATGATCGGGACCAAAGTATAAACCCATGAATCAAGGAATAGCCGCTTGAAAAAGAATGTTTAAAATTTAAAACGGAATCGAAATTGGCTGAAAACAAACTTTTTGAACGCATCGATTTTACACTTTCCCCGCTTGCCAGGGAAGAATATGAGAACTGCACATTCAAAAACTGCAACTTTTATACTACAGATTTATCCAATATCATATTTCGTGAATGCCTGTTCGATGGGTGCGATCTTAGCCTCGTAAAAACAAAACACACCACATTAAACGATATACGATTTGCAAACTGCAAATTACTGGGCATACAGTTCAGTGAATGTAATAGTTTCCTGCTGTCGTTCAGGTTCGAAAATTGTATTCTGAAATTAGCTGTCTTTTATAAGCTCAAACTCAAGAACATCATATTTAGTAGCTGCAACCTGCAGGAAGCTGATTTCACCGAAGCCGATCTTTCGGGTTCTGTATTTGAAAACTGCGATCTCTACCGAGCTGTTTTCTACAGCTCAAATCTTGAGAAGGCTGATTTCCGTTCCTCTTTCAATTATTCTTTTGATCCCGAAAGAAACCGCATTAAAAAAGCACGTTTCTCGCGATTGGGTGTTACAGGGTTATTGGAAAAATATAATATTGAGATAGAATAGTTGGCTGTCATTGTTAGATAAAGGGTGAAGATGATAGACAATTTAGTAAACCATATAAAGAAATTCATACCCGTTTCAGACAAATTATTGAAACGGCTTACTGAAATTTCAGAGTTAAAAACTCTTGAAAAAGGAAATTTTTTGCATAGACCAAACAGAGTTTGTACATATACATATTTCATAAATACAGGCTTATTACGAATTTTTTACAAAAAAGGAGATAAAGAAGTAACTGATAATTTTTCAGCAGAAGGTGAATGGATAACTTCCATTTATAGTTTTATGAAAAATGTGCCAGACAACTGTTACATACAAACGATTGAGAAATCTGAACTTGTAGCAATAAACATTAATGAACTTGAAAAATGTTTTGAGGACTTTCCCGAAATGGAGAGATTTGGCAGATTTTTAATTTCTAAATACTTTATGGAACAATCAGAAAGAATAATCTCATTACAATTCCATACCGCCAAAGAACGCTACGAATTTTTCAGAATAACTTCTAAAAATAAAATTTCAAGAGTTCCATTAGGAATGTTGGCATCACATTTAGGTATTACCCAAGAAACTTTGAGTAGAATAAGGGCTGAAAAAAGCACTTTTTGATATACATCAAATCTAGACGTTACACTGTTTCTTAACTTTGTGCTTTCTAACATTTACCATTTAAAAAATGACCAACAGACATTACGCAATTATTGGGTTTTCAGCACCGACAATTTTTTGGACTACATATTTTATAATGTCATGTCAGCGACCAGAATATAGTTTTTTAACAAAAGCTATTAGCGAACTAGGTTCAGTAGATGCACCTAACAAATGGGTTTGGAATTTCCTGGGTTATATAGTAACAGGGATTTTAATTTCAATATTTGCTTTTGGACTTTATAAAAATATTGCAACTGAAAGGACAAACAAATTGCCTTTAATTGGATTACTTTTAAGTGGAGTATTTATGGCAATTTCAGGAATATTTCCAGGGGATTTTGATAATAAACAATCGGCTACAATGCTATTTCATACCATCGGAAGTTTTGGAAGTCATTTGTTCTTTTTAATTGGTGCATTTACATATCCAAAACAAATGAGAAAAACTAAATATTGGGAAAAGGGAATTAAACCAATATTAATTTTTACCTTGCTGACAATAATATTTGGTGGTTGGGTATTTGTGTTTCCAAATTTTCCAGCGGTTGGACAAAGAATTGTATTTATATTCTATTTTTCATGGATTGCTTTTACTGCATATAAACTATACAATCAGCCCGAAAACAAAACATCGATCCGCTAATAAAGGTTATAAATAATGGCGGGTATGGTGAAAATGCCTGAGAAGGAAATCAGTTTTCTAACTTTGGCGATGGCCTGCAGGCATGCATGGTTATGGCCTGTGCTATTATTGGAATGCTTTTGGTTTACAGCGGCCAGGAAGCTAAACCGTTCCCTGAATTTTTTTGATAAAGATCCTATACAATGAAAACAACATCCTTTCTATGATTTGTAAAAAAGGCCTTATGAACTTAAACACAAAATGGAGGCATTATGGAAAGGATCCCGGGGTGGCGAAATGGTCCGCATATTTAATGACTAGCCAGCACATTTAGTATTTTTTTCGAAGTAAAAGAATGGCGACTGTGTAATACCTGTTATCAATTTTAGTGATAAGCGTGTGGCCGTCAAATTAATTACCGAACATCAGGCTGGAATTTACAAGGATTTTTTTTCGAATGTTCCGTTTACAATGAAAGGCGATTTTGAGAACAGTCTACATGCCTGGAGTTATTGGGTTTTGGTAAATTAAACTTCATAGGAGATACGACTTTATTTTATTGATCATTCTAAACTTTATGCGGGATCCATAATAGAAAAAATTATAATTTTACCTATTCAACAATTACTCTCATTATGAAAAAAATCTCCATTCTGTTCATTTCAATGATCTTTGGTTTCCTGTCGTTTGCACAGCAAAACAACAGTGTCAATTACAAACAATATTTCACCAACGAAACTATGCGTGTGGATTATTTCCATACCGGAACCACAGCAGAGGAACATTTTTCTCTTGATCGTATTCTGAATGATGGCGCCTGGGCCGGTAGCGAAACAGTTCTGCTGGATAATTTGAACCGCGGTTTATATTTTTTTAAGATTACCGACACCCTGACTAATACGTTACTTTATAGCCGAGGCTTTGCCAGTGTCTTTGGCGAATGGCAGAGTATAGGAGATCCCAACTGGGGTACATTTAACGAGTCGGTTCGTTTTCCATGGCCAAAATTACCTGTACGACTCACCATCGAAAAACGCGATGCAAAAAATAATTTTGTAGCCATCTGGAACACTGTCATTGATCCGAAATCACGGGCTGTAAATCCAGCCATCTTAAAAACTCCGTATAAAACATTCTCATATATTCAGAACGGGAAATCTGCTGATCATGTTGATATTGTAATCCTTGGCGATGGTTACACAGCTGCCGAAATGAGTAAATTCCACAAAGATGTGGCTACGCTTACCGATGAATTATTTACGGTTGAGCCTTATAAATCGCGGAAAGCTGATTTCAACGTCAGGGCTGTTGAAACTCCCTCGGCTACCAGCGGAGTAAACAAACCGCATCCCGGAGTATTCAACCGCACGCCGCTTTCTTTGTCGTACGGGGCTTTTGACAGTGAACGTTATGCACTTTCGTACGACAACCGCACCATCCGCGATGTGGCTGCAAGCGTACCTTACGATTATATGTTTATTCTTATAAACGAACGCACGTATGGTGGCGGAGGTATTTTTAACCTGTACTCCACGGTTGCTGCTGATAATAAATTTTCAAAGTATATTTTCGTTCATGAATTCGGGCATTGTTTTGCAGCTTTAGCCGATGAATATTACACTTCGGATGTTTCTTACCAGACTCCTGCAGTTATCGTAGAACCCTGGGAACCCAATGTAACAGCACTTCTGGATCCTGCTAACCTGAAATGGAAAGACCTGGTTAAACCCGGAACTCCAATCCCGACT
>JBBQGD010000166.1:0-7123 GCA_038322655.1 Bacteroidales bacterium
TTCATCCAGCAGCTGACGTGCATCCTGTTGCGCTTCATCGGAATGTATTGTGGCAGTGGTATTTTCCATTGCTCCGCCAAATTCCCTGCAAACAACCTGAGAATATTTGGGCCAGGGATAATCAACACCGGTTATGCGCGAGTAAAACGCAATCATTTCGGGGGTTAATCCAAAGATCTGCCTGGCAACAGGTGCATATTCTTTTTCAACATAATAACTTACTTCCTTGCCTTTATAGCTGTCCTTTACAATTGAAAATTCTCCCACTGCCATCATCATAAGATAAGGAGCATGCGGCAGTGTCATTTTCCAGATATCGGTGCGGGTTCCGTCGGCATTTTTTTTCTGACCTGTCAATAAACCGTTCGATAAAGTCTGGTATTTGGCAGGAACAGTCATGCTGATTTCATCCGTTGTCTTCTGGTTGGGTTTATCAATAGTAGGAAACCATCCGGAGTTCGACTCAGTTTCGCCCTGCGTCCAAATCTGGACAGGTTTTTCTTTTTCTGTTCCCTTCGGATTGATAAAATGCAAACCTTTTTCTTCAAAGGCTGCCGCCTTTTTTCTTAATTCAGGATCATCCGGTTTAGCAATGTAATTAATAAAAACGGTATAATTTTCACCACCTTTGTAATTCCGGTCTAGTTTTATGCGGAGGTTCAGGCTGTCGTATGAATAGTTAAGGGGGATATGTTTGCCGGCTTTAATCAGGGAAACTTCACTGATGTTCATAGCCTTTGCATCGAGTTCTAACGAATCGGTGGTATAAAAATGCGGTTGCAGCGTGATCCAGGCCTTCCCGTACATCCATGAATTGGCATAGTCGAAGCTCACATCAAGTTTCGTATGAACCAGGTCATTGATTTTTGTTGCGCTTGCGCGATAGATTTTCTGCCAGCTTTCTTTGGCGTCCGCATCTGATTTTTGCGAAAATGCTGATACTGACAAAAGCAGTAATAGGGCAATTACAATGGTTTTCATATGCTTACTATTTACTTTAAATTGCAGGTAAATATAAGTATTAACCAAGCACATTTTTCTGGTTATTAATAAATTTCAGGGGATCATTTAAAAATTAAAAGTATTTGTTTACTCATTGATAATTGGTGATACACGTTTCCCAATCAGCTCAATAGCCTGCATCAATTTTGCATGTGATAAGCCTGCATTATCCATTTGGAAAGTAAACCGTGAAATACCGCCAAGGGCTCTACTATGCCTGAGGATTTTCTCAGCTACTTCTTTAGGGTTTCCAACAACCAGGGCCCCTGAAGGTCCTGTCTGGGAATTAAAATGAGCACGGGTAACCGGCTGCCAACCTCGTTCCCGGCCTATGCGGGTAAAAGTTTCAGCATAACCGGGGTAATAGCCTTCAATAGCCTCCTCTGTGGTATTTGCCAAATACCCGAGCGAATGCAATCCTACTTTTAAGGTTTCAGGTGCATGCCCGGCTTCCTTACCGGCTCTTCGGTAAAGGTCAACCAGCGGACGAAACCGATGCGTTTCGCCACCGATTACTGCAACCATAAGCGGTAGCCCCAGTTCCCCCGCACGCGCAAAGGATGCCGGAGTGCCTCCCACACCCAGCCAGACAGGTAATTGTGTTTGCAGCGGGCGTGGATAAATGGCCTGGTTTTTCAGCTCAGGGCGAAATTTGCCGGACCAGCTGATTGTTTCATTCTCGCGGATTTTCAAAAGCAGATTCAGCTTTTCAGCGAAAAGTTCATCATAGTCATGAAGATTCAAACCAAAGAGAGGGAAGGATTCAATAAATGAACCACGGCCAACTAGCATTTCAGCACGTCCCTGCGAAATCAAATCCAGGGTCGCAAAGTTTTGAAATACCCGTACCGGGTCCGCCGCACTTAATACAGTAACTGCGCTGCTTAAACGAATGTGTTTAGTCCTTGCTGCTGCTGCCGCAAGGATAACAATATTAGCGGAGTCGAGGAATTCCTTGCGGTAATGTTCGCCTATACCAAATACATCCAGTCCCGATTGATCGGCATATTCCATTCTTTCGAGCAATTCAGCTAAAGCTTTAGCGCTGTTAACCGGATTAATTTTGGCATTAGTAACACTTACTGCTGCAAAGCTGTCTATTCCAATTTCCATTTGAAGTTTCTTTAATTGGTATGAATCATACCAATGCTAATAAACTATTTTTTATCAGAAAAGGTTCAGACAGGATGATAAACAATACTCACTTTCCTTTTTCAGGAGAGGGGGGCAGGGGGAGTGAAGTCTGACAGTTTGCTAAAATGTCGAATACCTTATGAATATTAGATATTAAATTTTTTCACAGTATAATAATCCTGCAATACATCAGATTGGCTCCAAAGCCAGTTGACGGCATAAGGTGTCAAGGCGATCTTTTGCAGCTTCAAATGAGTCGCTTTTGCTGATTTCCATGATCTCCTTTTCCCCGGAATCGCACAGCACTATTCTGAAATCGTTCTTTACCGTATCGATTGAGCGATTGCTCCGGCTGAAAGTCGTCCAGGTAACATTTGATTCTTTGATGCCCAGTTTCATTAAATCATCAATTTCTATCCATTTCCCTGTCGGAAGAATGCCAAACAGGTTGTTTGAAAACCTGATCTTTTTTTTATCAGTATCGATCACCGAACTTGTGGATGAGAAACCCATAAAAGCTCCCACTATTACCAGAAGTAACCCGCCCCAGGTCGACCAGGTAGCTACGAGCCCGATAACAAATATGGTATAGCCGGCAAATGTTCCTGACGGGCCGAATGATTTATCAAGTTTGTTTTTTAGTATCATAGCAGTGGATTAATTTCAGAATAGGCCGTTTTCATTAATAATTTCATCCGGAGGTGCTTGTGCCAGGTCCCACAGTTCAACAATTTTATCATCGAGAAAGCGGAAAAAATGTACCAGGGCAACTCCAGGTGCACCCGGACTAATTGTAACCTTTGAATACACGGCAACCATATTCTTTTCGGCAATAACTAACCTTACTTCAAGTTGCTTTTCCGGCAGGAAAGCTGCACTTTCTTCCATGGCTGCTTTCAGAGAGTCGGCATCTCCTTTGAAGTGCATATTATGATGCCTTAATTCAGGGCTCACATAGAGGTAAAAAGCTTCGTTAATGTTTCCGGCAGCTGTGAGTTGCAGAAAATGTATGGCTGCTTCTTTTAATTTATTTCCCGAATCATTCATTTCGATAGACTTAATGATTTATCATTGTATGAATATGGAAAATTATGTTGACAGGATATTTGTTCAGTAAATGTATAGTTTTACTTAGGTGGCTCAATTCGCCCCTCTCCTTTTTAAAGTGAGGAATTCAGGTCTGCAAATAACAACGAAGAAACTGTATATTGTTTTCTCACAATTCCCACCTATGTTTTAATCGAAATAGGATGCTCTGTATCGTTTTCCGGCGTTTCAGAAAGTTTCAGTTGTTGTTCGTACCTGTACCTGATTAGATGTTTTTGTATCTCATAAAATTCCTCATCCGAAACTTTAACGGGTTTTTGCTGGCCCTCATCAAATAAATAAGATAATCCTGTAAGCCTGAAAAACAGCTCATTGTATATTTTGATACTAATACCATCCTTTTCAAAAACTACGTTTTCAAGTCGTCGTTTTCGGTATAATTTACCAAAACGATATTCATTAATCTCATCAAAATCTTCGTGACATGAAAAACCTTCTGAGGCTAGGTCAGAAATCATTTTCTTTACAAATGCGCTTTCAAGGTTTGTCATGTTTCAAAAAAAAATTCCGTAATCGCAGAATAAAAAACTTACCAAAACTAATATTTATTGGGATAATAACCGCAGTATGGTAAAGGAATTTTTTAAATACCCGAATTTTTCTCGCAAGATTAGGAGATTGGGTTAGAAAAAGAATGAGGCTAATTTAGAAGTCGGGAAGTATTGCACGATCTTTACTATTAAACCCGGACTGGTTATTAATCCGGGGTTGAATATAGGATCTGTCTCCGCCATTGCCTTTTATCAATACCAGAGGAGTATCTTGGACATGTATTTATTAATAGTGTCGTCGCTGTCGATATTGATAAAGTACCTTGAATCCTTGTTATTACAATAAAGTATTTGACCGGGGTCTGGGTTGTGCTTTGATTGATAAAACAAACTGTAACTACTATGAGGCGAGCGCAAATTCGAATCAGGAAGGTTTTTTAAATTATTCTTACCAAATAAATATTACTGCTGATTTTAATAAATACCAGGAAAAAATGAAATGATGAAATGCATTTTCTGCTCTTAGCTATTTACCAGCATTCCATTCATTATTTTTTCTGTCTATATCAGGCAAAACATTTTCAGGATCAAGTATTACTTTATCAACTTTGCCTGTTGAAGCATATTTGAAGGTCCAGGTGCCGCCGCGTTGCCATATTTCAACAGGAAGTTCAATACTCCCGGTATTCCCATTACTTTCAATTACTTTTACAATAACCGGCAAAATCATTTTGCCTTTGTTCTCAATTGTAATCAATATTCCTTTAGCCGGATCGTTGTCGGTGTATTTTACATCCGTAATGGCCTGATCAAGTGTCCAGGAGGTAAAAAACCATTCTTTCCAGAACCAGTTTAAATCATCACCGGCAGCGTTGTTCATGAAATGGAAGAAGTCATAGGGTGTGGGATGTTTATATGCCCATGCCTCTGTATATTTTCTGAAAGCATAATCAAACCTGTCTTTCCCAATTACTGTATTGCGAAGCAGATTTAACCCATATGATGTTTTTCCATAATAAATGAAAAATTTATTCATATCCATTGCTTCAGCTACAAGCATTAACGGGTCATGCTGATAGGGCATCTTGTTGACATTGAGCATAGACCAGGAATCTTTATTAAAAAGGGAGTCGTCGGCAGCATATTCGCCATGATTAAAAATGGCAGTGGCCTGATAATTTATAAATGTATTAAAGCCCTCATCCTGCCACATATATTTACGTTCGTTTGAACCTACAATCATTGGGTACCAGTTGTGACCTATTTCATGCGCAATCAGAAACCATAAAGGACCTTTTTTTTCTTTATAATCATTGAAGATTATACCCGGGTATTCCATGCCTGTTACCACTCCTCCTATACTTACAGCATTGTTCCAGGGATATTCGAAGAAATCTTTTGAATAGATTTCTATACTTGCTTTCAGGTATTCAGTAGATCTTGTCCAGGCTGTGTCGCCCATGCTTTGGGGCGGGTAAGCTGACATGGCTAAGGCTTTACGGCCCGAAGGAAGGTTTATTTTTGCAGCATCCCATACCAATGCTTTCGATGCAACCCATGCCACATCCCTTGTGTTTTTCATTTTAAAATGCCAGGTGAGATTGCCTTTGGTTACAGGACGCATTTCGGGTTTCCCAATTTCTGCCGCATGAATAATGGTGACTGTTTTATCACTTTCAGCTGCCGTTGCGAGTCTTTTTATTTCTTCATTTGTTAAAACCTCGGTGCTATTTTGCAGGTCGCCTGAACCATAAACAATCATTTCGGAAGGAACTGTTATAAAATACTCAAAATCTCCGTATTCACAGTAAAACTCGCCAAGACCCATATAAGGCAATGTGTTCCAGCCTTCCACATCATCATATACACACATGCGTGGATACCATTGGGCTATTTCGTATATTTCTCCGTTTTTGGTGTGCATTCGTCCTGTGCGGTCGGAGCCAAAGGCCGGAATAGGAAAACTGAAATTTATTTTCACCGTTATTCTATCGCCTTTGGGCTGCATCGGGTTGCTTAACCGGATCTGCATCCTTGTATCAGTTATTGCGGGCGTTGCTTTGTAGGTTTTACTTCCAGAAGTAACAGAGACATCAGCAATATTAAATCCACCCTCAAAACCATTTGCATCAAACCGATCACCTGACAGAGGTGTTGCTGCTGATCCCCTGGATTTGGAATTAAACAGGTTTTGATCCAGCTGGAGCCAGATATAATCCAGTTTATCAGGACTGTTGTTAGTATATGTAATGGCAACATCACCTGTTATGGTGGTGTCTTTTTCACTCAAAGTGGCATGTATAAGGTAGTCGGCGCTGTTTTGCCAATACATACGTCCCGGAGTTCCGTTTGCCGAACGATAAAGATTGCCTGTTGAAGAATTAAAATCGGGCAGATAAAAATCATGAGGGTTATAGCCGTATTGAGGCTGAGTCTGGCTGAATGAAGCAATCGAAATGATTATTCCTATAACAAGCAGTAAGATCCTTTTCATAATTTTGGTTTTTAGTGATCCGGAATATATGTGTTTTGTTGTTTACGAAGTTATTCTTTTAAGTTCACTAATTAATGTTTTTTTTGTTTCAGCATCAGATGAAGAATGGCCGGCTATAGTTATATTTAATGAGGAATTAGTCAAAGCAGAGTGCAACCTGAATGCCTGTGCCGGAGGACAAATAAAATCATACCTGCCCTGAACAATTGTAGTTTTGATATTTTTAATTTTATCAACATTTTTCATAATAAAGTCTTCTGGCAGGAAACAATTGTTTTTAATGTAATATGCTTCCAGGATGGCCATAGATTTATGGGATAATGTTTTCAACGATTCATCCGGGTCAGCAATTTTATTGATAGTGTAAAACGACATTTCATAATACGCCCATTCATATGCATACTTATCGCTTTCTGCCATATTATCCGACAACATTTTTTCAAAATAATAATCAACCGGATTCTCCTCTTTCTTTACCAACCTGACAAATCGATCCCATACATCCGGGAAAAATTCTTTTATTCCTCCTCCGATATAATGATCAATTGCATATTTGTTAGCCAGCCAGACGCCTCTTAAAATAAGTCCCAAAACGCGCTGAGGATGATGGATGGCATATACCAGCGCCAGTGTGCTTCCCCAGGAACCACCAAATACATAAACTTTATCAAAATTTAAATAATCAAGGATCTTGTTAATGTCGCTTACAATATCCTGCGTGGTATTATTCTCAATTGAACCAAATGGTTTGCTTCTTGAAGATCCCCGCTGGTCGAAAAACAAAACATTGTACCTTCTTTTATTAAAAAATTGCTTGTCTTTATCCGAAAATCCAGCTCCAGGCCCGCCATGAAGAAATATTACCGGAATGCCTTTTGGGTTGCCATATAATTCA
>JBBQGD010000167.1:0-7086 GCA_038322655.1 Bacteroidales bacterium
TATTTTCACAGTCATCCATTGTGCCATTTCCGAAAGAACTCCAATGGACTGAAGCGCTGAAATACTTACCAGGATGCCGAGGAAAAACAGAATGCTCGGGGCATCAATTTTGCGCAATGCCTGAACCACTGAAAGGGCATGCTTGTCTTGTTCACCTTTCTTGCCATGAATAATTTCAGTAATTACCCACAGGATACCAAGGCCGATAAGTATTCCCATAAACGGTGGAAGATGGGTTACTGTTTTAAATACGGGAACCAGGATAAGAATCAGAACACCCGAGAAAAATACGATCGATTGCTGTTTTTGAGAAAGTGTTTCAGCTGAACTGTTTTCTAAAATCAACGGTCTTTCAACCTTGCCTTTTAGCCTGAACGACAGGTAAACAAGTGGTACTATTAGGCATACCAGGCTAGGAACAATAAGCTTTAACACAATGTTGCCTGCAGTAATTTGTCCGCCAATCCAAAGCATAGTTGTACTTACATCACCTATCGGCGACCATGCACCTCCGGCGTTGGCTGCCACTACTACTATTCCTGCAAAGAAAAGCCGGTCTTTGTCATCCTTGATCAGTTTACGCAGAAGTGAGATTATAACAATTGTCGTTGTTAGGTTGTCCAGAATAGCAGACAGAATGAAAGTTATAAAAGCCACTATCCAGAGCAGTTTCCGTTTGTCGGTCTGATGTATGCGTGTTGTGATTATATCAAAGCCATCATGTGCATCAATAAGTTCAACGATAGTCATTGCACCAAGAAGAAAAAACAAAATACCGGATAACTCACCCATATGCCGGGTTAGTTCTTCTCCCACCTGGTACTTATCAGGAGAAAAAAGAATATAGACTGTCCAACAGAGAACACCTGTAATCAGGGCAGAAGCAGCTTTATTTATTTTAATGGAATGCTCTGTAGCAATGGCAATATAACCTAAAATGAAGATTGTAATTACTATTGTGGTCATAATATTTCATTCAATAATGTCTGCTAAGATAAGACTTTCCTGAATCCTGAATTATTAAATTCACGAAAGAAGACACAGATGTCGGTATAAATTGATTTCTGTAAGAATTTGGTATGCCCTGAAAATATGACAACTTAGAGTGAAGCCTGGTGAATAACCCTTTGTGGGAAAGGGATTTCAATTCCTTCGTTCATGAATGTGATCAAAATCCGTTTCCGCAATTCACCGGCAACTTCCCATTGTTTTAGCGGCAGAGTTTCGCCAAGAACTTTGATAATAACAGCAGAATCAGCCATTTCGTTCACTCGCAGAAACTGGGGTGGTTTGATTATAAGATCTTTCCATTGAGGTTCTTGTGACAATTCATTACCGATCTGGTTCACAACTGCTATAACTTGTTCCAGGTTTGAATTATAGGCAACACCAATATCCAGGTTTATTCGTGCAAAGTCTTTCGACATATTCGAAACCATTTTGATTTCCCCATGTGGAATATGGTGAATTGTCCCATCAAGATCACGCAAAGTTGTCATCCGCAAACTGATGTCTTCCACCAAACCACCAGTGTCGTTTATCTTGATTACATCGCCGATACGGTATTGATTTTCGAGGAAGATAAAAAGGCCTGAAATTAAATCGCGGATCAGGTATTGACCTCCGAAACCAAAAGCCAACCCGACAATTCCGGCAGCAGCCAGAATAGGTCCTATCATTATGCCAAATTCCGCCAAAATCATTAGTGCGACAACAGTCCATAAAACAATTTTAAACGTAATGGTAAAAATGTGAATCAACGTATCTTCTCTTTTTTTCTCAGCCTCTTTTGATGTAAAACTGCCTGGTGTAACCGATATCCTGACTGCCTTATCAATAAACGTTTTGAGTAATCTATTGAGAACGAATGCTATGGCAATAATTACTAAAATTTTGATCCCATGTGATAAGAGCCATGGGATTATTATGTCAATCCATTTTGTTGTTTTATCTATCATTTTGTAAAATAAAAGTTTTACATCTCTGATGAAGAACTATCAAAGATATCATTCGACTTATAAGTTTTCGCCCTATCTTCATACAGGGAATTTCCCAAATATAGCTATATTTTTATACTCTGCCAAAGCTTTTTATACTTTAACCGTGTTTCGGCCTCCTTGCTTTTATCAGATATAAAGATAATAGTTTTGCCATCGTCGAGTAAAATGGCATACTTATCTAATGTTTCGCCAGTGAGTAATTTATGATTTTGCTTTATAGGAATTGTCTTTCCCCTTAAAGTTTCAGTTTTCATAAATTCTTGTTTCAAAGGGATTAATAATCGTTCTTATCAAACTTTAGAGGTAAGAAATAAAAAAATATCCAGATGTTTTTGTTGATTCAGATTAAAAAATTTCATGCTTATGACTTGTAGTTCCCTATGACCTTCCCATCCAGGAAAGTTGATCCTGTTCTCCGAATTGATCTTTGAAAATACGGTAATAGAGTAATTCCTCTTTTGTATTTATTGTCCAGCCATTCCGGAGTTTTCTTTCAGCATTGAAATCATCGTTGGATATTTTTTCTGATGCAAATTCTGAAATAAGGGTACCTACGCCTGCACCTTCCCTGAACTTAGATTTAGTGCGAGTCAATATGCTTTCGGGTAATAAGCCATTCATAGCTTTACGCAAAATCCATTTCTCGACACCATCCTTCAGTTTCAGCTCTTTCGGAATCCTCAGGGCAAATTCGAATACTTCAGGATCGGCAAATATTACATGTGCTGTCGTTCCAAATGCAGAGGCTGAGCGGTCGACCCGTTGTAAAGCTGTATTATGCAGTCGGCCCGTAATATCTATTAATTCAGCATCCAGCTTCGACATCGGGATTGATTTAAGATACTCATAACCTGCAAAAAGTTCATCACCACCTTCGCCGGAAAATACTTCGGAAACATACTCCGAGGCAGTAAATGCAACGGAAAGATTGATGATACTGGATCTGACAAGAGGAGCATCAAATGATTCGAGTTGGTAAATAACATCAGGCAGAATTTTTATCATGCTATCAAGAGAAATAATAACTTCATGATGATCGGACCCAATATGACCGGCAACTTCCCTTGCATACTTCAGATCAGGTGCATCTTTCAATCCTCCGGCAAAGGTATGCAGCGTGTTAACAAATGGCCGGGCAAGTGCTGCAATAGTGCTTGAATCGAGTCCTCCTGATAGCCAGGAGCCAATTGTATCTGTTTTTATTCTTTTCCTGATAGCCGAACTCAGAACTGAGCGTAATTCCATTGCAATCACATCGGGATCTTCAACCAAATGATTTCTCTGACCTAATTTGAAATTCTGTTTTAATCCGCCCGCCGATAGCGTATGCCCCGGAGGCATTTCCGTGATATTCTTCGAAAACGGAAGCAAGGCCTTCACTTCAGACGCGAACAATATTATTCCATCCGCATTAAATGCCGTATAAAGAGGCGCTACCCCAAGTTCATCACGGCTAATCTCCCAATGCTTATTCTTTCGGCCTATTTCAACTGATTGACCAAAGCCCGGGCCATCCCGGAATATATGCTTCCGGGTCAGTTCTTTAACACTATCATTTTCGTGCTGCGACCAAACTATGCCGATGGTCGCATTTTCCATTTCTAAAATCTCCTTGCCAAATTCACCCCGATGAGAAATAGACTCAAGCATTTGTTCGACTTTTTGTTTCTCACCACTTTGAAAAACACCTGCAATTCCTGCCATTTTATTATCTTTTTAAGTTAGTTAATGTCTTTTTTAAAATATTTCGAAAAGGCTTTCCCTCTTCAATTACAATTCCTGCTTCATTGTGAACTTTTAAAAATCAGCTCAAAACGTGTACCCTCATTTTCAGTGCTAAAAACCTTAAAATCAACTTCGTGATGTACAAATATCTTAGCTACTAATGCCAATCCTATTCCAAATCCACTCTTAAACCAAACATTTGAAGCCCTGTTGAAAGGCTGATAAATGCTGTCTATTTCGTTGGATGGAATACCAATTCCTTTGTCGGAAATAGTCACTTTTATAAATTTGTCTTGTATCATGAATTCGACGATCACGTCCTCATCTGAAAATTTACAGGCATTATCAATTAAGTTTTTGAATGCTATTATCAGCATCCCGGCATTGCCATTGACAAGCAGTTTATTTTCGTTCTCAGGGTATTGGATTACAGGAATTATTTTGCGATCGGTATACTTGGTCTTTATCTGGTGAATGGCACTGAAAACAATTTCATCAATACGTACATCTGAAAAGCGAATAGAGTTATCCAGATTTATCTGTGCCAATTCCAGTAAACTATTCAGTTGTGCATTAAGTGTTTTAAGGTCGTTGACCAGGTTTGCTATATGAGTTTTGTATTCTTCATTCGGATGTTCGCGACTAAGTATATAGTCGGACTCGACAATCATAACTGAAAGCGGAGTCCGCAATTCATGCGATGCATTCGAAACAAAATCTTCCTGGTTTTTGAAAGCTATCTCAAGATTTGTGAGCATCTCATTAAATGTTATGGCTAATTGTGCAATTTCGTCTTTCTTGTTTCCCTCGCTAAGCCGGTTACTCAAACGTGATGAGTTTATTTCTTTCATACTTTTGATAATCAGCGAAATAGGTTGAATAGCATGCTTTGCGAATAAATACGAGAGAAACACTGCTAACAGTATGCTGGCAAGAATACTCCAGAGGAGTACCTTGAGAAGCTCCGCTAAATTTTCTTTACGGGATTTGTCGAAAGCCATAACATACACATTATAGGATTGATTATTTATCCTGTGTTTAAAACATATACCATCCTTTTCAGCAATTTTAAAGCTGCTGATATCGCCTCTGACTGCGTTTTGCCGGAAAACCTTATCATTCAGGTAATGCATGTTATTGTTATACAGCAAATGAAATGTCGAATCAGTTACTGCAATCTCTTCCTCTTCATTTGATAAGGTCATCTGGTGTATTTTCTTCAACAGCACTGAATTCACTTCGGGGATATTTAGAAATATAATCCCTGTATTCTTAGCCCGCTGGGTAAGATTTTCGGTGAACCGTGCATGTTGCGAATTGTAAGAAAAATAATAAACGAGCGCGGAGAAAAACAGCAGTATTCCTGCCACAATAAGCATGAACTGAAAAGACAATTTGGTTTTAATCTTCATAGCTTACATTTCTTTTTCACTGCAGTAAAATCCAAATCCAAACTTGGTTCGGATCAGTTTAGGGTCAAAGTCTTTATCAATCTTTTTTCTCAGGTAATTGACATAAACATCTATTATGTTAGTTCCCGGGTCAAAATCGATGCCCCATACTTGTTCAATAATAAATTCACGTGTAAGCAGGTGACCTTTATTTTTCAGGAAAGTTTCAAGCAACAGGCTTTCCTTAGCTGTTAATTCAATTTTAGTATTTGACCGTGTAACCGATTTTGTATTCAGATCCATTTCAAGATCTGCTATGGTAAGTTTTTCAGTTTTTCCAGGTGTTTCCGAACGTCTCAGAAATACATTGACCCGGGCCAGCAGTTCCCTGAAGTCAAAAGGCTTTAAAATATAGTCGTCGGCACCTGCGTCGAAACCACTGACCTTATTATCTAGTGTTCCCAAGGCAGTAAGCATTAAAACGGGGATGTTGTAGTTGGTTTTACGAATTTCTTTACACAAATCATATCCGTTGATCAGGGGCAGGTTGATATCGAGTATAACCAGATTATAGGAATTGTTTTGGATCATCTGCTTTCCGACATACCCGTCGTAGGCAATTTCGATGCGGAACCCGTGCTCCTCAAATTGCTTCCGTAATACATCAGCCAGTCTCTGCTCATCCTCAACTATCAAAATCTTCGTATTATTCTTCATGGCAACCTATTTATAGCAAAGTTATAATAAGAAACAGATGAAACGGTGCGTTAATAACTATCTAATTAATTTCTAATCAGTTTCTAATTCTAAAAGGGAACGCACAACATAATCTTTGTGTTATTGCTTTGATATACTTATACTTAAAAAGAGTTATAGCTAAAAAACCAGGAAGTTGGCTGAGTTGTTCTGAAATGTAATTATAATTTTATACTATATATAAAAGTGAAAGTTTTGGAATTGTAGAAATGCAGTACAATAACATCAGATTTCGCATGAAATAGCCATGAAAAATCAGAGTTTATCCCAATTATTTACCATCAAAGGATTTTATATTTCTAATCCACAGACAAGAATCGAATACATACAGGAGAAGCTATTTTGGTTGAATCAGAAACCTGGTTCAATCGTCCGTTGGCAGCATCTATGCTGAAGAGTACAATATTATCTGAGTCCTGGTTAGCGGCAAAAAGCCATTTCCCGGTCGGATCAATCACAAAATTGCGGGGAGTCTTTCCTCCGCTTGAAATCCATTCAACGGGTTTCAGGCTGCCGTCATCGGAATTTATACTGAATTGCCCTATACTGTTATCTCCCCTGTTCGACACATAGAGAAATTTACCTTTTGCATCGGTTACAATCTCTGCCCCGGAATTGTTGCCTGTGAAATTATCCCGTAGTGTTGAAATAGTCTGCTTCGATTGCATCACCCCGGTTTCACCGTCAAATGAAAATTCGGTTACTGTTGATGTTATCTCATTTAATACATAAACAAATTCCCCTGAATGGGAAAAAGCGATATGTCGCGGTCCTGAACCAGGTTCCAGCTCTGCAAACCCTGAACCGGCTGGTGTAAGTGAACCCGTTTTAGCGTCAAACCGGTTAATTACAACTTTGTCAGTTCCCAGGTCTGCTAACAGAACGAATTTGTTGTCGTTAGTTGCCTGTATAAAATGAGCATGTGGTGCTTGCTGCCGATCAGGGTTCACGCTTGATCCGGAATCCTGAATCAATGAAGTTTGCGGTCCAAGTAGGCCGCCACTTCCTATCGGGAATGCAACGGCATTCCCGCCGTTATAATTTGCAACCAGTAGGAAGCGGCCTGATTTATCCAGTGACAAGTGCGCCGGAGCAGCACCCAGCGAAGAGATTTGCTGCATCAATTTTAATTTTCCTGATTTCTTATCGATGGCAAATACGCTGATTGCACCAGTCGGTTGATTCTGGAACGAATCCAATTCATTTACAGCATA
>JBBQGD010000168.1:0-7085 GCA_038322655.1 Bacteroidales bacterium
GTAGACCGTATCGGCAACAAAGCCAACAATCAATAATGCTATCGGAAAGTGTACAATCATCGGGTGTAAATGTGCAGTGTCGAACATAATCTGTATTTTAAAATTAAGTGTTACAACTGTTGACTATAAATTTTTATAGAGTTCTCTCATCGGCTAATATACAACAAAAAACAGACATGTCAATATGATGCATATATGTCATTATCTCCATATTTAATTTTAATACTAATTGTTATTTTTGCTGGTTTATAAACAAACAAATCATTCAACATACTATGGGTTTTGCTTAAAATAATTTGCCAGAATGCATGGCAGATTATATCTTAAAAGTGGTCATTAACTTAATTAGACACATAACTATTCAATAACCAGCGATCTTTATTTTTTTTATTTCTCAAATTAGATTATGTGTTATATGGGAATTCAAAAATTTCTTATGTTTTCAATTGGCCCTAATGTTTCCGTACTTTTGAAATGGTTATGAATACAGATAATCCGGACCGAATCTTAACATCTGATTTTAAAATATAAATTCAAAACGGATGAATAAATATTAAGGTCACAAAAGTGACATGAATGAAAGCCAGATTTTAGCAAGGCAATATTGAGACTATAAAACCAATAGTTGCTATCCGTGACGAATATTTGAAATGTCGTATGTTAACAAATTTGGTAATCCCATATAATGGAAATTGAATTATTGATCAGTGCCTTTGTTGCCATCCTGGCATTGATAAACCCAGTGCATAAAATATTGGTAATAAGCTCGCTACAGAATCAATATTCAAATGTGGATTTGAAATACTTATCTTCAAAATCATCCTTAACAGCTTTTATCATCCTTATTTCTTTTTTATTTCTTGGGCATTTGATTGTTACTTATGTATTTCATATTGAGCTATATGCTTTCATTGTTACATGCGGAGTTGTTTTATATTAAAACGGCATATCAGGATTACAGAAAGGAAGTTTCCTGCAGCTTGAGCAAAATGTGAAATTACAGGATCTTTCTGCTGTTTTCATTGCTATGCCTATGATTGCAGAGTCGGCAACCATAACTGTAGCAGTAATATTTCCAGAACATTATGGCAAACTTGTAACGATTATTGCTATTGCAATTGCTATAACAATAAACCTGTTTTTAATGCTTAATGCGATACAAATCGGCAAAATACTAACCCGTTTTAATCTGATGAATGCTCTGATACGAATTACAGGTTTGATTGTTGCTACTATTGGAGCACAAATGATTTTTACTGGAATTTCAATTTTTATTGCATCATTTCCAAAATAAAAGAGAATCGGACAGAAATTATCAAAGCGATTTTAGAGTGGAATAGGGTAATATGGGGGAACAACCGAATTTAATTCCAGATGGAGTTGAGCAGCACAGAATAGAATAACAGAAATGGAGATTATTTGTACTAATTATCTACTTTAACCAGACTTGAGGGATTATTTATAAAGGTAATTCAGGAACGAGATGTTTTAATATTTGAAATACAGTTAGTTAGCTGGCTTTGCAAAGATCTCAAACGTCATGATAAATAAATTTCATCTGATCTTTTTAGCAATTATTATCCTGGATGATTAATTAATTCCTTGGGATTTTATGTTCAGGTATAACCAGCAGGAATTATTATTTCATTTAAAATTATTTTTTATTCACTCTAAACACTAAATGTTGCAATGTTTACTACATTAGCAGCGTTTTTAACAAGTATCAGGCCTTATACAAATAACTGACACCAATTTGATAAGTATAATCATTAATTACAAAACAACTACCAGTCAAAACTGTTATTACATTATGCATGTTTAATAGCAATAGTATTAATTTTTTTAACAACCCTTTAAACAAATCAAATTATGAACAAATCAGAATTAATTGACGCATTGGCTCATGGTGCCGACCTGACAAAAGCTCAGGCAAAAAAAGCTATTGATTGTTATCACGAAACTGTAGCCGGGGCTCTCGCTGCAGGAAATCGTGTTGAAATCGTTGGTTTTGGATCATTTTCAGTAACAAAAAGGGAAGCCCGTACAGGCCGTAACCCTAAAACCGGAGCAACTTTACAGATAGCAGCAAAAAAAGTTGCTAAATTTAAACCTGGTAAAGCTTTATCAGATAGCTTATAAAATATTTACTCGCTGCTTTTTGTAAGCAGGAGCTAATATTAAGGCGTTCATTATTTCTCTTAACGGGAGCAATGAACGCCTCTTTTATTGCTATAAAACTGAAGTAGCGAAAAATCAGTTAACTTTATTTCCCATCAGTTCACCTATTGAGTGAAGCAGGTGCGAACTGTCAACTGGTTTACTGATATATTCCTCACATCCGCTTAAGAAGGCTTCGTGTTCAGCCTCAAACGAAACAAAAGCGGTAAGTGCTATAACAGGTAAGTTTGGCAGGAAGTTTTTAATCTGCCGGGTTGCCTCAATTCCACCCATCACCGGCATATTCAAATCCATTAGTACAAGTTGGATATCAGGGTTGTTATAACAGATATTAACTGCTTCTACTCCGTTTTCTGCCCTGATAACCCGAAAATCAGCTCTTCTTAAAACCGTTTCAATAAATTTGTAATTGTATTCATCATCTTCGGCTACCAGTATAACTGAATTTCTTGCCAACACAGGATGCACCGGTTTTACTTCTTCGTCTGGTATTTCTGAACCCGTTTTAACTATTACTTCTTCAGGTAATGAAAAGTATAGTGTTGAACCTGAGGTTTTACCAGTCTCAATAAATATTTTACCTCCCAGTAATTCTACGAGTCCTCTGGCAATAGGCAATCCGAGCCCGCTGGTTTCGTACCCATGGGATGTTGGTATATTGGAATGAATTGTATACTCGAATAACGACGTAATTTTTTTACTTTCAATTCCGATGCCCGTATCAGTGACAAAAAATTCAGGGCTATTGTTTCTCATCCTGAAACCAAAATCGATAGTGCCTTTTTCGGTGAATTTTACAGCGTTACATAACAAATGAAAAATAATTTTGCGCAGGATTTCCGGATCGGTTTTAAGTTGAATATCCGCAGAAGCCTCAGGTTTTTTTATAATTAATCCGATGTCTTTGGATTTACAGTTTTCCTTAAATTCAGCCCTGATCTCATCCAAAATGGCATTTATATGAAACTGTCGGGGAAAAACTTTTGTTTCCCGGGATAAAATCATAGAGATATCGATATAGCTGTTTATAGTATTGAGTAACCTGGTACTGCTTTTCTGGATGATATCGATATAGCTTTGTTTGTTTTCTTTTGATATTTTGGCATTTACCAACATATCAGCAAACCCTATTATTCCGTTTAGCGGAGTGCGCACTTCATTCGATATATTTTTGATAAGTGAAAGTTTCAGTTTATCTGCTGCCTCAACTTTATCTTTAGCAGCTGTTATACTTTCCCATGTTTTGTGTTTAGTAGTAATATCCTCGCAAATCGTTACCACATGCGTGATCTGTCCCTTTTCATTTTTAACAGGTGAAATACTTACATTTTCCCAGTAATGTTCGCCGTTTTTTCTTTTTGCAGGCAATTCCCCGCTCCAATCCTTTCCCGATAGAACTGTTTCCCACATTTCGGAGTAGGTTCTGTCAGAATAGTTTCCTGAATACAGAAACCAATGTTTTTTGTCCTTTATTTCCTGCAGATTATGGCCGGTGATTTTGGTAAACCTGGGATTAACATATTCGATTCTTCCGTGTTGATCAGTAATCATAATCCCTACAGGACTATTTTCAATGGATTTGTTTAAAAGCCAGCTTTGTTGTTCAGCCTCTTTTCTGGATGTAATGTCATTTACGATAGCATAAATAACGTCTTTGCCAGTTATTGACATTTTAGTTGCAAAAACCTCAACAGATCTTAGTGAACCATCATTGCAGCTGTGTTGTGTCTCGTATTGTAAGTATCCTGCAGAACGGATTTTTTTATACAATACATTCACTTGGTCAGTTGTGGACGTAGTTATATCGCCGATGTTCATTTGTTTTAGTGTCTCCTTGCTATAGCCATAAAATCGTGAAGCTGCATAATTGGCATCCACAATTTGTTTTGTATCCTGGTCAACAATAAGTTTTACAAAGGCATTGTTTTCAAAGATTTTACGGAATTTTTCTTCATTTTTCTTTACTGACTCTTCAGCAACTGAACGCTCAGTTACATCCCGCAATATACCTTCTATCAGATCTGGCAGCCCTTTTGAATCGTAAACTAAACGCGCATTCATTGAGGCATAAGAAATTTCATCGTTCCTGGTTTTGAATCTGACTACAAAGTCCTGAACTTTACCACTTTTCATTAACGTTTTGACAAGCAAATCTCTATCGTATATATCGTAATATAGATCTTTTATCGGATTGCCAATTAATTCTTCCCTGCTGAAACCCAGGTAACGATCTACAGATGGGCTGATTTCATAAAGGACACCCTCCAGGTCAGTTTGAAAAAATACATCCTGCATACTTTCAAAAAGAGTACGATACTTTTTTTCATTTGATATCAGATTTTCCCATGACTTTTTCTGTTTCGTAATATCAGTAACTTGCATATTAAATGCCTTTCTGCCATTGAAGTTGATCAGATGAGATGTTATTTCAACATCCATGATATCTCCGTTTTTCTTCACATGCCACCATTTCCCTGAGGTGTGAAATTGATTTTGTGTATCAGTAGTTTTATCATGCATTGCAGTTTCTTCAACGGGACTGATGTCTTTCAGTGTTAAGGCTAAAAATTCATCACGGGTGTATCCGTAAATCTCTAAAGATGAATTATTTACTTCAATAATCTCAGATGTTTCAATGTCGAATACAAACATGGGCTGCGGATTGTAAGCAAACATGTTGAAGTAAACTTCAGCATTCGAAACCAGGGAGTCTGTAGTATTGATCCTTGCCTCTTCAGCACCGCTTACTTTTATTGCAGCAATCACAGCATTACTTAACCGGTTTATATGTTTTTTAGTAATATAATCGGCAGCACCGGCTTTCATACATTCAACAGCGATCTCTTCATTTAAGGAGGCAGTCAGAAATATTACCGGTATATGCTGAGATTTTTCCCTTGTAAGTTGCAACGCTGTTAACCCATTAAAAGAAGGTAATTTATACGCTGTGATTACAAGGTCAGGGGTATATTTTTTCAGCTGATCGACGAACCCTTTTTTTGTTTTGACAATGTTGATCTGAACTTTTTCCAGAACCTTGCCGATTTCTTGTTTGGCAAGAATAATATCGGCTTCAATAGATTCTACCAGTAATATTATGTATGCTTTCATGGCTTTTAGTTTTTAAATCATTGGTCATTTTATTAGAAAATATCTGTAATAGTTTAAGCTTTTTTACTCAATCCAGATTTTGGAACAAGTAATCCATTTGCTCATTTTCACATGAGAAAGGATTTGAATTTAGTTCAGGTAATCCGCTTTACTGGTATCAGTATATTCGGATTACGATGGCAGCATAGAAAAGCGGGAATTTTGTCTTAGAAGATTTTCTAAGCTGCAATTAGCCTTTAGTAAGGAATAGCTGAGGCTTAAAAAGTAATCCATCCACTTGCGAGAATCCAGTGTCAGGATAACTCTTCTCAAATGATAGAATTGCTAAGTAATTAGCTTAATGGGGAATACAAGGAAAGCTGATGGGTAAAGGATGAAAACAAAGATTATAAGTACTTTTTGCTCGGCCTTCTCAACAAATTTGCCGGAAAATTCAGGTACTTATTTGGTTGAGTGTTTTTTGCCAGGTGGTTCTCCGCTAATTTATTGCTATAAAGTTACCCCAAACATTAATATTGAGTTACTCAAGAATACAAAAGTACGACATAATATGCTTAGAAACAACTCTTTATGTGAAAAATATTTTACCCTAAGGAATGATCAGGGCTTTTTTTATCATGTTTGATGATTTATTTTTTAACTTTGATAAAGAGTGCGGATTTTAATTTTGCCTGAGTCACGTTAAAAAAGTTATCCGTCAAGTAGTTGGAGACTTTTCCAGATAGACGGATGCTAAATGTAATGTTAAAACAGGTTGAGGGAATTTATTTAAAAGGGGCAGCGTTTCGTTAATTTAAATTACTAAGTTGTAATAAATCACCATCAAATCCATTAAACTAGTAAATGCAATAGTGCCTCCGATCATTGTCGCATCAAAATAATACTTTTTTATGAAAAAAAAGGCAAAACGCATTTTTTCTGGAATAGTAGGAGTAGTCCTGGTAATAGTTCTGCTTTTTCTCGGATACTTCCTGGTAGCCAAGTCAATGATAAAAAAAATGTCGCCTGTTGAAACCGGTGAGATAGTTAAAAATGTATTTTCGGTAAAGGATTCGTTTGTGAACTTTTACTTTATTAAACATGGCGAAAACTATATTGCTGTTGATGCAGGGAATAATAAAAATGCTATTAAGCAGGAACTTAAAAGGCTTAACATTGAAGCGGGAAAAGTCGACGCAATATTTCTGACACATACCGATGGCGACCATCTTGGAGGCATTAGCTTGTTTAAAAATGGCAACATTTATCTTTCTAGGCCTGAAGAACAATTACTTAACGGGAATAAATCGAGGTTCTTTATTTTTGGCAATAAAATCGAATCAAATAAATATGTTTTAACTGAAGATCAACAAACTATAAATATTGGAGATACGAAAATACAGTGTTTTCTAACTCCCGGGCATACGCCTGGGTCAATGTGTTACCTTGTTAACGATAGCCTTCTGTTTACCGGTGATGCTCTAAAGCTGAACAACGGAAAAGTCGAAAAGTTCTATAGGCTTTTTAATATGGATTCTGAAACTGCATGTCAATCGATTGGGGAAATTGCGCATATTCCTGGAGTACACTATCTGTTTACAGCACATAATGGATATACTAACGATTTTGATTCTGCTTTCAATTACTGGAATTTGAACAATTAAACTCAAAGATTTAATGCCCATACACCACCATTTTATCCATCATAAACCATACGGCTATCTTTGCCAGTTTGTTTGCGAACTGCCGAAGAAAAAACTCGTTGGTTCGCTTTATAATTTCCCCGAAGGTACAATGGCTATCGGAAGGCTCGATGA
>JBBQGD010000169.1:0-7052 GCA_038322655.1 Bacteroidales bacterium
GATGCATGACCAAGGCCCCAATCGAGAGGGCTAATAAGAATATGCAGAGGTTTTGTTAACATCCAATCGTTTTGAAAATACAAATGTATGATTATGGTTGTTAATAATTTTAATCAACTTAGAAAAGAGGTTTTTAATAAAATTTGTAAGTTTGGGCTTCGGTATGGATGATCTGATATATAAAATAGCGCTGACTCTGATTCCTGGCGTCGGAAGTGTAAACGGGAAAAGCCTCGTTGCATATTGCGGAGGCGTGAAAGCAGTTTTTATGGAAAAGAAACGGGCATTGATGAAAATCCCCGGAATCGGCGAGCAAACCGTAAATGCATTGGCGAATTTTAATGTTTTTGACAGGGCAGAACAGGAATTTCAGTTCATAGAGAAAAATAAAATAGTACCATTGTTTTATCTTGATAAAGAATATCCTGTCCGTCTTAAACAATGCCACGACAGCCCGCTGATGCTTTATTACAAAGGAACGGCAGATCTTAATGTCCCTAAAGTAGTGGCTTTGGTCGGCACAAGAAAAGCAACAGAATACGGGCGCGATATGTGCCGCAAACTTGTTGAAGGTTTGGTTGAGCATAATGTTTTGGTTGTCAGTGGCCTGGCATATGGAATTGATACCTGGTCGCACAAAGCAGCTCTGGATAACAACCTTGAAACGGTTGGGGTTCTGGGCCACGGACTCGATCGGATCTATCCGTTTGCAAACCGCTCTCTTGCAGAAAAGATGTCAGAAAATGGAGGATTATTGTGCGAATATATGAGCAATACCACACCTGATCGTGAGAATTTCCCAATGCGTAACCGCATTATCGCCGGTATGAGTGACGCGACAGTAGTTGTTGAGGCAGGTGAAAAAGGCGGCGCCTTGATTACAGCCGAAATCGCCAATTCATATAACAGGGATGTTTTTGCTGTCCCCGGCCGCCTGGGCGATCCGCATTCCGAGGGTTGTAACAAGCTTATCAAAATAAATAAGGCTGCTTTAATACAGTCGGCAAAAGATATCAGTTATCTGCTGAACTGGGATGAGTTGAAAGGTCAGAAGAAACCAATTCAACGGCAGCTATTTCTGAATCTTACTCCTGATGAGGAACTTATAGTTAATGTGCTAAAGGAAAAAGGAGATCTTGATATTGACTCTTTGCTTATTGAATCCAGGATTCTTCCTGCAAAAGCAGCTTCAATACTTCTGAATATGGAATTTGAAGGTGTTTTAAGGTGCCTGCCTGGGAAAGTTTACAGGCTAATTTGATTCAACAGTTTCCCGAAAACTGATTATCAGCAGTGAGATAGCTGTGATAAGCATCCCACCTGCAGCCATATATAGTAGCAACGTATCTGTTGTTAAAAGGCAAAACCTGTAGATCACCTGAAATACCATAGCAACGAACAATCCTGTGCTAAATTCAATTACCGGGAATTGGTGTTTGAGCGAATTCCCAACGAAATATCCCATGATCACAGCAATGGATACAAAAACAGGTCCGATAGTCAAAGCATAAAGCAGATCGCTGATATAATCGGGAGCATAAAACAGGGCATAAGCCGAATACGCCGAAGTAAATCCTGCTGCAACAATAATGCTGTAAACAATTACATCGAACTTTTTTATAATTTGTTTGGAAGGATACACTAATAATCGCAACACGAGAAATTTCCATAATTCAAATACTCCACCGGTAAGCACAAATGCATAAAAAAGCGTCCGGTTCAGGCTATGTAGATGATCAAGATGAAAGTCAGCTATTAATTTGTCGATAAAAAAGACAGGTAAAATGCCTGCTATTCCCAACACAAATGTTTTATAAAAGAGATTAAAATTGCCATTAGGATATTTATACCTCATAAACAAATATATCACAACAGCTATTATCGGAGCGGGCAGAAGAGATAGAATTTCGCTTGTTTGCATAGAGTATTTTTTTCAAATGTAGCACAATTGTTTCACTAATCGGTGCATTTTAATGTTTTAATCAGATTTATTGAAATAGGTTTAGGTGTAGATATATTTACCAACCAATAGTATATGTTGATAAACTATTACAACATTAATTTGTTTATATCCTATACTTATACCAAACAGTTGAGTTTATATTTCGACTCAAATGTGCGGGTAAGGTTTAAAAGCGGTAATTTTGTGTTAAATTGGAAAAACAGGCAAACTTCAGCAGAAGTATCGTTTGTAAAGATTTTTAACCTTAAATACATTAGTGAAAGGCGTAGTAGTAAAATCAACAGGAAGTTGGTACATCGTAATGACGGATGATGATAAGTTGTATCATTGCAGGCTTAAAGGACAGTTCCGTATTCATGGTATCCGCACAACCAACCCGGTGTCGGTCGGCGATCATGTTGAATTTAAATCTGAAGGTACTGAAGGAAATGGTGTTATAACTTCTATTGAACCGCGTTCCAATTATATTGTCCGCCGTTCAATAAACCTTTCCAAATCGGCTCACATTATTGCTTCAAACATTGACAGGTTGTATGTTGTTGCAAGTATTATGCTTCCCCGTACTTCAACTGGTTTTATTGACAGGCTGCTGGTAACAGCTGAAGCATATCACGTACCGGCAGCATTGATTTTTAACAAAATTGATATTTATACTGCTGAAGCTCTTGATCGTTGTGCTGAACTCATGGAGTTATACAGTTCATTGGGATATCCGTCATATACTGTTTCGGCTTTGGAAGGTACAGGATTGGAAACACTCCGTTTGGTGCTCAAGGACAAAGTTAATTTGTTTTCGGGTCATTCAGGGGTAGGGAAATCTGCTTTGATAAATGCGCTTGATCCCTTATTGGCAATTAAAACCGGCGAAATATCATCATACCATAATAAAGGAATGCATACAACCACCTTTGCCGAAATGCATCCGCTTTCATTCGGTGGTTACATGATTGACACTCCGGGTATTAAGGAATTCGGGCTGGTTCATTTTGAAAGCCAGGAGATCAGTGAACGTTTTCCTGAGTTTCGCGCTCTGCTTCCTGATTGCAGGTACAACAATTGTACGCACATTCATGAACCAGGTTGTGCGGTAAAAAAAGCATTGGACGAAGGCAGGATTAATCCTGAACGATATCACAATTATCTGGGACTTCTTAATGATGAGAGCCTTGATGTTGCTGAATATGTGTAAGTTAAATGGATTGGTTTTACAAACTGAAAATTTTATTGATAATATATATACATTATGAGAACAGTTATTCAGAGAGTTACAACTTGCACCCTTAGTATTGAGGGTCAGGAATATAGCCATATTGGTTATGGATTATTACTTCTGGTAAGTTTTGAAGAATCAGATACCTCCGAGGACAGGGAATGGCTATGCGGAAAAATAACCGGATTAAGGATTTTTGACGATAACAAGGGCGCAATGGATCTTGATATTCGTGATATTGACGGCGAAATTATGGTGGTGAGCCAGTTTACCCTGCATGCGAGTACGCGGAGAGGCAACCGTCCATCGTATAGCAAAGCTGCCCGTCCTGATATTGCCAGGCCTGAATATGAAGCATTTATTGAATCTCTTGAAGCAAGCCTTGGACGTAAGGTGGAGACTGGTCAGTTTGGAGCTTATATGGAAGTAACACTTGTTAATGATGGACCCGTTACTATTTTCATAGATTCAAAAAACAGGGAATAACGCCGTTTTTCTTTTTAGAAGTTTTTGAATTATCCCAGAACAAAATAGATACAGAAAGTGGCTTTGGTTTAAATAATTAAAACCAGGATAGGCTGACTTCAGGAGAGGAATCGTTCCTGATACCCTTCTTTATCCGCCAGGCAGAATGATTTCTTCCCAAACCAACTGTAACGGTTCTTCGCAACAAACCGGTATAAGGCATCTCTGATAGAGATTGGTATAAAAATAAGAATTCTCAAAAGTTTCCATGGGAAACCCAGATGTGCAGTTATCTTTAATGCTGCCGTCGAAAAGCCGAATAATTCATTGTCTTGCAAAAGCAGTAAGGTATCCGCCTGGTCAAAGACCTTTCCTGCAAGTGTTACAATTTTTGATCCTGGTATTGATTGTATGGAAGCAAAGCTTAGGTTACCTGAATGGTTATGCCTTAACAGAAACCTCACGGAATTGCTGCATAGAGTGCATTCCCCATCAAATAATACAATAGGCTGTCTTACAGCTAAATTATCTGGGATCTGAGGAATTCTGCGGCCTTGTAATTTCAAAATATGGCTTGTTTTAATAGTAACATTTCACTAAATTTGTTTGTTCATTTTCCGGTTTTATCTCAATAAATTTCATGAGATGAAAAGGTATAACAATTTTCTGATATATTTAGAAAATTGAATGTTTTTTTTATCTTTACCGAGAATTCAAACTACTAAAATTAAAAAATATAATGAGTACAGGTAAGATTATTTTTGAGAATGGAAAGTTGCAAGTGCCTGATTATCCGGTTATACCTTTTATAATTGGAGATGGAACAGGTCCGGATATCTGGAATGCATCAGTAAGGGTTTTCGACGCTGCAGTGGAAAAAGCTTATGGCGGCAAACGAAAAATTATGTGGAAAGAAGTACTTGCCGGTGAAAAAGCATTTTCGACCACAGGCAATTGGCTTCCTGACGAAACACTTGATGCATTCAAAGAATACCTTGTAGGAATTAAAGGACCACTTACAACCCCGGTTGGAGGAGGTATACGCTCTCTGAACGTAGCACTGCGTCAAATTCTCGATCTATACGTTTGCCTTCGTCCTGTGCGCTGGTTTCAGGGAGTTCCCAGTCCGGTTAAAAGACCTGATAAAGTGGATATGCATATATTCCGTGAAAACACCGAAGATATCTATTCCGGTATCGAGTTTATGCAGGGAACTCCCGAGTCCCGCAAAATTATAGATTTTCTTCAGAACGAAATGGGTGTCAAAAATATCAGGTTCCCTGAAACTTCATCCATTGGTATCAAGCCTGTTTCTGTTGAAGGTACTGAGCGATTGGTTCGCGCAGCGATTGAATACACAATCAGTCACAAACTTCCTTCGTTGACGATTGTCCATAAAGGGAATATAATGAAGTTTACTGAAGGCGGTTTTAAACAATGGGGATATGCGTTGGTCGAAAGGGAATTTGGTGGCAAAACCTTTACCTGGGCTCAATACGACCGTATTTCTGCTGAACAAGGTCGCGAAGCTGCAGATGCTGCACAGCAGAAAGCAGTGGATGAAGGGAAAATTATAGTTAAAGATGTGATAGCAGATGCATTTCTTCAACAGATACTTCTGCGTCCTGACGAATACTCCGTAATTGCCACCCTGAATCTGAACGGCGATTATATTTCGGATGCACTTGCAGCTATGGTTGGTGGCATAGGAATTGCTCCTGGTGCCAATATCAATTACCAGAATGGTTTTGCTATTTTCGAAGCTACACATGGTACTGCGCCAAAATATGCCGGTCTCGACCAGGTAAATCCCGGTTCTGTAATCCTGTCGGGAGCGCTCATGTTCGAATACCTTGGATGGAATGAAGTTGCACAGCTTATTTATGCGTCCATGGAGAAGACCATTGCCAACAAAACGGTTACGTATGATTTTCATCGTCTCATGGAAAATGCGACTAAACTGAAGACCTCAGAATTTGGTACTGAAATGATTAAAAATATGTAGGCTTGTGATGGTGTAAAAACCGACCTGATCATTCTTAATTAAAAATATTTTACAAACTTTAAAAATTACTTATATGTCTAACACGCTTAAAGGCAGGCTTCACGAGAAAATCTTAGCATGGCGACCACGTACTGAGAAGCTTCTAAAAGAATATGGAAATGTGGTTATCGACCAGGTTACTATCGGGCAGGTAATTGGCGGGATGCGAGGTGTTAAAGTATTACTGACTGATATTTCATACCTTGATCCGAATGAAGGTATCAGGTATCGTGGTTTAACGCTTCCCGAAGTTTTTGAGAAACTTCCAAAACCAAAAGGAGCTGAAATGCCATACGTTGAAGGGCTGTTTTACCTCTTACTCACCGGTGATATCCCGAATGAAGAAGAATTGCAGGATGTAATCGATGAATTTAACAAACGTCGCATTCTTCCCCGGTATGTTTACGAAGTTATTGACGGAATGCCATGCTGCAGCCATCCTATGGCTATTTTCTCAGCTGTAATTACCACCCTTCAACGTGAATCTTTATTTTCTAAAAAGTATGCTTCCGGCAAATTGCATAAACTCGATTATTGGGACCCTACCTACGAAGATGCGCTTAATCTTCTGGCAAAAATGCCTGAAATTGCAACGTATATCTATGCAAAACTATACCGCGACGGCAAACGTATCCAATCCAATCCATACCTTGATTTTGGGGCAAATTTTGCTCATATGATGGGAATTGGGAAGCCTTACGATGACGTGAGCCGTATGCACTTTATTATTCATGCTGACCACGAAGGTGGCAATGTTAGTGCACATACCGGACATTTGGTCTCCAGTTCTTTATCAGATATATACCTTAGCGTTGCAGCTATGATCAATGGTCTAGCAGGACCTTTGCACGGACTGGCAAACCAGGAAGTATTACGTTGGCTTCAGAGTGTAATGGAAAAAATGGAAGACCGTATTCCAACTGAAGAAGAAATGAAGCAATTTGTATGGGATACCCTTAAATCAGGACAGGTTATACCTGGATACGGACATGCTGTACTACGCAAAACTGATCCGAGATATACTTTACAGCATAACTTCTGCCAAACCCATTTAAAGGACGATCTTATGTTCAAGTATACGGATATGCTTTATAAAGTAGTTCCGGATATTTTGCGTGAGCAAGGGAAGGCAAAAAATCCATGGCCAAATGTGGATGCACAATCAGGCGTAATTCAGTGGCATTATGGAGTGAAGGAATACGATTTTTACACTGTGTTATTCGGTATAGGCCGGGCTATTGGTATTACTGCAAATATTATCTGGGACCGTGCTCTGGGTTACCCGCTCGAGCGGCCTAAGTCAATCACCACAGCAATTCTCGAAGATATTGCTGCAGGTAAAGAAGTTATTATCGAAGATTAATACCTTA
>JBBQGD010000170.1:0-7016 GCA_038322655.1 Bacteroidales bacterium
ATCGACAAAGAATAACCTGCTTTCGAACATTTTCTGGTGCACCAGCACACTTCCTTTTGCCTGAATAGCAGTAACAAGTATTACGCTTATCAGGTCGGGTGTAAAGCCGGGCCAGGGTGCATCGGAAATAGTCATTATTCCGCCATCCATAAAGGATTCAACTTCGTAATGTTCCTGAGCAGGGATATGAATATTGTCGCCCTGATGTTCGATTATGATGCCCAGTTTTTGGAAAACATCCGGAATAATTCCGAGGGCGGGATAATTTACATTGCAAATGGTAATATCGCTGCCGGTCATGGCTGCAAGGCCAATAAAACTTCCTACTTCAATCATATCGGGCAACAGCGTATGCGAAGTGCCGCCTAATTTTTCAACACCTTCAATTTTGAGCAGGTTTGAACCTATGCCTTCAATTTTTGCACCCATACGGACCAGCATTTCACTGAGTTGAACCAGGTAAGGCTCACAAGCTGCATTGAAAATGGTGGTTTTGCCTTCGGCCAATACAGCAGCCATAAGGATATTTGCAGTTCCGGTAACGGAAGCTTCGTCCAGCAGCATGTATGCACCCTTTAGTTTATCTGCGGTTACACGGGTAAAACCTTTCAATGTATCAAAATCAAACGAAGCTCCAAGTTTCTGTAAACCAATAAAATGTGTATCCAAACGACGACGCCCGATTTTATCACCACCTGGTTTTGGAATGCTCCCTTTTCCATAACGGGCAAGGAGCGGACCAAGAATCATAACTGATCCACGCAGGCTTGATGCCTGTTTGCGGAATTCTTCGGTTTCCATGTAATCCAGGTCAATAGTTTCGGCCCCGAAAGTATAGCTTCCTGTGCCGTTTTTTGTAACCTTAACGCCCATGGCAGCAAGCAGGTCAATCAACTTATTTACATCCAGAATATCCGGAATGTTGTTGATGGTTACCTTTTCAGAAGTAAGTAATACAGCACAGAGTATCTGTAAAGCTTCATTTTTAGCACCTTGAGGAGTAATATTTCCTTTCAGTTGCAGGCCACCTTGTATTTCGAATGAACTCATGGAATCAGTTTATATTTTTTCCGAAATTAAAAAAAATGCCGTTGCAACGGATGATAATCATAAAAGATTTGTGAGTAAAAAAAATGAGAGCTACACCGGATGTGGAACCCTCACTATTGTATTTAAAAAACAAGTAATCAATTAGTTTTTACCAAATTTCTTTTTGCGGCCATTGTTATTGTCGTTGTTCTTACCGGAGAATTTACGTCGTTTGAATGGCTGTTTTTGCTTATCAAGAGCCGATTGCTTATTGGCTTTCAAAATATCAGTAGTAGAGTGCAGGCGGTCGTCGTCGCGGAGTTTTAGTTTTGTGCCCGATAACAGGCTGAGGTGCTCGTGGATCAGTTCATCGTTAACTGAATCACGGTTCCAGTTTAGGTACATTTTTTTAAGGTTATTGGCGATGGTCTTGACTAATTCATCTTTTTCTGCGCCTTCTTCGTAAGTAACAGCCTTTTCAATCATGCGTTGCATGTATTTACCATAAGGCCTGAGTTTTATAGTTTCCTGGGTATACGGAACCCTGGCAGGAGCCGGAGCTTCTTCGGGACGTGGCGGAACAGGATAAGGAGAATCGATATCGAGTGTAAAATCCGACATCAGGTGAACATGGTCGTAGAGTTTATGTTTAATATCAACCTGGTCGCGCATATCCGGGTTCATAATGGCCAGGATATTTACAAGTGTGCTTGTAAGCCTGTTTCGCTGTTCCCGATCGGGAAGCGAAGCAATATACAGGATCATATTTTGAATATTCCGGCCGTATTCGGAAATCTTCATGGAGCCGCGTGTGGTGTTGTATTCCATAATGTGTATGCTTTACAGGTATTGCCTAAAGGCTTTGTTGGTATAAAAGTACTTGAAGTAAGGCTATTGAAATTTGGGTACTAATGCCGGGTTATGTATCTGCCGGTAGAAAAACTTATTACGAATAAAAAAATCCGGAGGAGAATCTTTCTTAAAACTTCAGCAAAGGTAATACTATTTTTGTTTGAATGATTCAGCATTTTCATATTGCTTTTTTTCCAAGGAAAGATAAACACGGAGGCACAGAGAACTCGGAGATAGATTGATGCCGCTTGTTTTTGTCAAAGTAAAGATGCTGAGGTTAATTTCGCTTTACTTAAAAATGACAAAAAGGAAACCTCTAAATATAGATGTATCCCTCTATTTCTCTGTTTCCTTCGTGCCTCCGTGGTTAAAAAAAACTGCATATTTGTACCCGCAATCTAAATTAATTAAGTGCTGAACCGTCGCATCCTCCGTCTGGCCATTCCTAATATTGTTACCAATATTACCATTCCCTTGCTGGCAATGGTCGATTTGGGGTTAATGGGTCACCTGGGTTCCGTGAAATATGTAGGTGCAGTAGCCCTGGGAGGAATGATTTTCAGTTTTCTTTTCTGGGCATTCGGATTTTTGCGCATGGGAACAAGTGGTTTTACCGCACAAGCCTATGGACAGAGAAACTTTGCCGAAGCCGGTAATGTATTGATTCGTGCTGTGGTTACTGCAATCGGCGGCGGCTTATTCTTGATTTTGTTGCAATGGCCGCTCAGTCGGGCCGCATTTAGTCTGGTAAACGGTAGTATTGAAGTTGAAACCATGGCTAAAGCATATTTCAACATCCGTATTTATGCAGCACCGGCAACCCTTTTTATTTATGCAATCATTGGTTGGTTTATAGGTATGCAGAATGCAAGGCTTCCTATGATACTGGCAATTAGTGTGAATCTGCTTAATGTCGGGCTAAGTCTTTTATTTATCAAAGTTTTGGGAATGGGTAGCAATGGCGTGGCCTGGGCCAATGTTATCAGTCAATATGGTGGTTTGTTGCTGGGGTTGTTTCTGCTTTCCTTCTACTGGCCAAAAATCGGGAAGTATATTAAACTTACAGAAGCGCTTAACCGCAAAGCTTTCATCCGGTTTATTCATGTAAATAAAGATATTTTTATTCGCACGCTTTGTCTGATATTTACTCTTTCATTTTTCACCACACAGTCTGCAAATACAAGTGATACTATACTGGCAGTGAATACATTGCTGTTCCAGTTTTTCTATTTTTTCTCTTATTTCGTCGATGGTTTTGCATATGCTGCCGAAGCGCTGTCAGGCCGTTATATAGGTTCAGGAGATCGTACCATGTTAACGAAAGTAATCCGGAGGCTTTTTATATGGGGTGGTGGAATTGCACTTGCATTTACACTGATATTCCTGGTTTCCGGAGGTTTGATCCTGCGATTATTAACTAATGATCCGGTTACCATACTTGCCGCACAGCCTTATATGTTCTGGGTGGTACTCGTTCCTGTAATTACATTTGCAGCATTTATATGGGATGGAATTTATGTGGGTGCTACTGCATCCAAAGCCATGCGAAACAGCATGCTGATCATTACCACCCTGATTTTCCTGCCTGCATATTATCTGCTAAAACCAGTTTTAGGTAATAACGGACTTTGGCTGGCAATGATGTTGTTTATGGGGGCGAGGGGTATTTTACTGAGTGCAATGGCAAGGAAGAATATATTTAATTTTTAACAAAATTAAATACCGCAACCTTCGAGAAAAGAGAAATCCTAGAACTTCAGCTTTGCAAACCTGAGCAACAACTGTTTCTGTCCAATGCCATTAAACATAACATTTGCCTTTTTATTAGGTCCTGATCCTTCAACAGTTATCACTTTGCCTTCACCAAATGTGGCGTGTTCAACGGTCATTCCGGGTTGAATTTTATCGTAATCATCATTTCCTGCAGCAGCAGGTGCCGGAGCTTCTTTCTGATAACTGCCAACTTTCTTGAAATTACCGGGAGGAGGTGTTGCCTGCTTTGGTGCTTCAGTTTGCGTTGGTTTTACTTGCTTTGGCGGATAGGAGGGTTTTGCCGCTTTTGGCTGAACATCTTCGCTTAGCCTGTTCCATTTTGCACGGGCAGGGCGCTCAACAAAGCGTTCGTCAATTTCATCTATAAAGCGGCTTGGTTCCGACAAAGTAAGTTGTCCCCATTTGTACCTGCTTTCGGCATAGGAAATGGTTGCCTTTTTTTCGGCGCGTGTAATTGCTACATAAAACAAACGGCGCTCTTCTTCCAGGTCGGCTCTTGAGTTGATAGCCATAAACGATGGGAAAAGATTTTCCTCAAGCCCGGCAATAAAGACATACGGAAACTCGAGACCTTTTGCCTGGTGTATGGTCATCAGTGAAACACGGTCGGTATCATTTTTATCGCCTGTGTCCTGATCTGTCAGTAGCGAAACTTCCTGCATAAACAGATCCAGGTGCCGGATTTCTCCTGTTTCCTCGCCCGGGCCCGGTTCACGTTCAGTAAATTCCTGGACAGCATTCAGCAAAGCCTCAATATTATCCATCCTGGCCTGACCTTCGATGGTTTTGTCTTCGTCGATTTCCTTAATTACTCCCGAAGCTTTTGCTATATATTCTGCAAGTTCGAAAGCGCCACGTGTTTGCACCTGCGATCCAAAAGCCCGGATCATAGTAATAAAATTGTTGATTGCCGAAATAGTTTTTCCTCCCAGGCCTAATTGATAGGAAGAATGATTGGAAATTATCTCCCAAATGGAGAGATTGCCTTGCCCTGCCAGAATGGTAATCTTTTGCATGGTGGTTTCACCAATACCCCGATGTGGATAATTGATGATACGTCTCAATGCTTCCTCATCCAATGGGTTAACGGCCAGCCTGAAATAAGCCAGTAAATCCTTGATTTCCTTACGGCTGTAAAAGGACAAACCACCATATATTCTATAAGGTATATTCAAACGGCGCAACGCTTCTTCTATGGATCGCGATTGCGCATTGGTACGATAGAGCACGGCAAATGCATCGTTGCGGAGTTGCTCATTCATTTTTATCTCAAAAATGCTGTATGCAACCATTGTGCCTTCCTCGGTGTCGCTGGTAGCTTTTATAATTTTTATTGGCTGCCCGATTTCATTTTCAGTCCATACATCCTTTTGGATCTGATCTTTGTTGTTGGCTATTATACTGTTTGCCGCATTTACTATGTTTTGAGTCGAGCGGTAATTCTGCTCCAGCTTAAAGAGTTTGTATTCCGGGTAATCATTCCTGAAGTTTAAAATATTCTGAATATTAGCGCCACGAAATGCATAAATACTTTGTGCATCATCGCCAACCACACAAATATTCAGGAAACGTGAGGCAAGCTTTTTTACAATTATATATTGCGAAAAGTTGGTATCCTGGTACTCATCCACAAGGATATACCTGAACTTATCCTGGTATTTGTACAAAATATCATCGTGATCGCGAAGTAACACATTGGTGTTAAAAAGCAGATCATCGAAATCCATGGCTCCCGATTTGAAAAGCCGCGACTGGTAACGGATGTAAATCTGGCCGATAGCAGGTTTGCGCGCTTGCTTGTCCTGCTCAATTATTTCAGCGTTATTGTTATAATCCTCTGGAGTTATCAGGTTTGATTTTGCCGCCGAAATACGCGAAAGCACATTGTTGGCTGTATATTCTTTCGGTTCGAGTTCAAATTCCTTAACGATGTTACGGATCAGGCTTTTGCTGTCGTCACTATCGTAAATGGTGAAATTCGGAGGATAGCCAAGCAAATGCCCGTCGATCCTTAATATCCGTGCGAAAACGGAATGGAAAGTACCCATCCATACATTACGAGCTTCACCACCAACAATTTTCACAATCCTGTCCTTCATTTCGCGGGCTGCTTTATTGGTAAAAGTGAGGCAAAGAATATTGAACGGGTCGACATTCTTTTTAATAAGATAAGCAACGCGATAAGTCAGCACACGGGTTTTACCCGATCCGGCTCCGGCTATTACCATTATCGGTCCATCGATACATTCAACAGCTTTTCGCTGCGATTCGTTCAGTTCGTCTAAAATATTTCGGCTCAAAGTATTTTCTTTCAATTAAGGAACTGCAAATTTAAGTTATATGCCTTTGCAGATGTAAGATTTTTATTAACATGAAGGTTTGTTGGAGAATAGAAAAGGAAAAAATATTCAAAGTTCAAGGGTTCAAATGCTTGCGGCGTTCAAAGGTTCAAAGGTTCAAATGCCTGCGGCGTTCAAGGGTTCAATGCTTTCGGCGTTCAATGGTTCAAATGTTCAAAACGCAAAGGTTAAAAGTTTAAATTGGTTTAGCCACTGAAATCCTGAAACTATTGAATGACAACTTAATGACTACTTAATGACTACCGAATGAACATTGAATGAACATTGAATGACTATTGAAAGACTATTGAAAGACTATTGAAAGACCACTCGTCAACGGGCCTATTCACTCGCCTAGTCTGCCAACCTCACACCATCCGGACTAATCTTAACCAATCTTTCCTTATACAATTTCCCCAGCGACATTTTAAAGTTCTTCTTGCTTATACCAAAAGTTTCATAAATTTCATCGGCAGGGCTTTTATCGGTAAATTTCATAAAGCCATCATTTCGTTTCATAAATTCTACAATGAGTTCCGACGAAGTTTCCGCTTTTTTCTTACCGGCAGGGTAAAGGCTGACGTCAATTTTTCCGTCTTCGCGTACCTTACTTATAAAACCGGTAATATGTTCGCCACGGTTAAGGGGTTGGAAAACCTCGCTGCTGTATAACATTCCCCAGTGTGAGTTATTGATAATGGCATTGTAACCCAACGGACATGGACCATAAATAAAAAGCTCAACTTCTTCGCCGGGTTTATAAGGTGCAGGTTCTTTGCCAAGAAATTTATCTACCTTGGCAGAAGCCGCTATACGGTTTGTTTGTTCGTCGATGTACACATAAACAATATGCCAGCTTCCGGTCTCCATTTTTACTTTCTGCTCCCTGAAGGGTACGAGTAGATCTTTCTGCAATCCCCAATTCAGAAAGGCCCCAACTTCGTTAACCTCTACGATCTCAAGAAAAGCAAATTCGCCCACTTCACAGTAAGGTTCTTCAGTGGTGGCAATCAGGCGGTCTTC
>JBBQGD010000171.1:0-7002 GCA_038322655.1 Bacteroidales bacterium
CGTTGGAACTTGAAAAGCTTGGCCGTGAAAAATATCTGATGAAACGTGATAGCGAGGATATTTATATTATTGTGCGAAAGCCGGTTAGGGATAAATAACAGATATTGAACAACAGAATTTCATTAAACTTAATAGAATCAAAATGAAAATACCCTTTATATTTATAGCTGTATCTGTTTTAGTGCTGATTGGAATAAATGTTAGAGCCCAGGAACCAACAGCTAAAATGCCGGTTGATCCGGATACAAAATTGATCACTTACAAAGAAGTCGTCACTGACACGGGCACTCCTGCTGAATTGTTTAATCGCGCCATTGAGTGGATTAATAAAGAGTATAAGAATCCGGTAGATGCCACTAAAGTACGCGATCAGGCGAGTGGTTTGATAGAAATTATTCATCGTATCGAAATTACCAGGACCGACCAAGGAGCTACACTTCTCGCCGGGAGGGTTGATTATTCCATGAAACTTGAGATGAAGGAAGGTCGCTATCGTTACACAATTACAAACTTTATCCTGCGGGACAAGTCGCGCCAACCCCTCGAGCAATTTATGGATAAGAAAAGTCAATCATATACTCCTGCCTGGGATGATTATCTTAAACAGGTCGATGATTTTACACGTAAAATGATTGCAAGTCTGAAACAAGGAATGCAGGCACCGGCAGCAAAAAAGCCTGACCAATGGTAGTAGGCTCTTTACTGAGTTGAGTTATTTTTTCTCAAAAACTCTCTTTACACCAGCATAATTTACTTTCTTAACATCTCCAAAGTATTCGAGCAGCGTTTGAGCCGTTGTATTGTAGTTTGTTGTGCCTTGATCTTTATGATCAAATTTATAACTAGCTGCAATATAGCTGTTTACTCCTACTGTATAGGTTTTGCTGGCATCCAACAGGTTTCCTGCCAGATCTTTCATTTCTACATCCGAGCATAATCCGTCGGAATTCACCATTACTGTATAGGTCATACCGGAAGGTGCCAGGTCGAGTGATTTATTACGGTTGTACGAATTGCAGATCAGCGATTTAATTTCGTCGTACGTCATAGTATATGTTACTACCTGGTTTCCAAAAGGATCGAGGCGGAAAATATCTTTCATCAAAATATCGCCTTGTGGTATTTGTGAAATGCGGATTCCGCCTCCATTTTGAAATGCAAAGTCAACTTTCATGCGGGCGGTTATGGCATCCGTCATCAGGCTGCCCAGTTCATCCTTGCCTGAAATTGCAGTTTCCGCAAATCCTACAACTTTGTCCAACTCAGGGTTGATGTTGTATTTATCTATCATCGCCTGAACTTCAGGATCAGTATTTTTGATGTCTGAAAGCGAAACAAGTTCATATTTACGATCGGTAATTTTCTTTTTCTTAACCTGGAGGGTTGTAACTCCAACATTTCTTAACCCGGAACCGGTTTGAACAATCATTACATTATTTACCATCATAGCATTTTTCATGGTGGTGTGCGAATGACCTCCGATAATTACATCAAACTGAGGATATGTATTTGCCAGCACTTCATCATCTTCAACACCCAGGTGCGAAAGTGCTATTAGCATTCCATACTTATCTTTCAACCACACAAAATCTTTCGCTTTTTCAATTCCATTGGTAAATTTTAAACCTTCGAGACGCGACGGATGCGAATCGGGCAAACCGTTAGGTCCTAATTGGATGATTCCAAGAACAGGTATTTCTATCTTGCCGGCTTTTAAAATAATGCAAGGTTTATAGGGTTTTGCAACAGCTCCTATAGCATCTATATTGCAATTGATAAACGGAAAGTTTGCCTGTTCCCTGCGCTTGTTTTGTAATTCCTGACCCATATCGAACTCATGGTTTCCCACGCACGATACATCAAAATGAAGTTTGTTCATCAGGTCAATCATCGGATATCCTTTGTCGGGATACATATCCACAATTGGGTTGCCGGTAAAATTATCACCTGCCGAAACCAGAAAAACATATTTATGTGTCTTTCGTAAGCTGTCGGCAAGGTAAGCCAGTTTCCCGAAATTATTGATCTGGGCATGCATATCGTTGGTATGCAGGATAATGATTTCGGTAGATTTCTTGCATTTCTGCGCTACTGATTGGTTATTTGTTGAATACAGTGCAAAAACGGCTAAAAACAGGATAAAAAATTTCAGTCTCATACAGGTTATATTTGTTTTAGTTGGTTGTTATTTCTGTTCGTTTATCTTCTCAAAGGTATTATTCTTATTATTTCCCCGACATAAACTCATAAACTCAGAAAAGGCTGATTTAAGTACCTTGGGTTGCATTCCGGAGATTTGTAAAGTTATTCCGCTCTTTTTAAAAAAAACATCTGCCCGTCATATACAGGTCCATCAATTTCTGTATGGTTGCCAAACCGATCGTAAACACATAGTTTGCCGCTTATCAACATTTTATAACTTCGAAGGGAATAGGCTAAAACCATTTCGCCGATGGTGGCACCTTTAAAAATTATCACTTCGCTGTTATTCAGGGTAACTTTCATTTTCAGGCCGGTATAATTAGTCGTGAGGTAGTTTCGGGTGTGAGTTGTAAAGTTTTTAAATCAGCATTTTCGATTAGAACAACGGCAGGCTTTTTCCCTTTTGTGAAACTGCCCAGTTTGTGTTCCATTCCTAGAAATTCAGCACCGTTTAGTGTTCCCCAACGGATAAGTTCAGTTAACGGAACATGGGGGAAATGCAGTTGAATAGTTTTAATCTCTTCAAGGATGCTCAGTTGATGATTTGATGCAAGACTGTCAGTTCCCAATGTAATTCTGCAATTGTTTTTCCGGAAAAGATCAATATCAGGCAGCCGCTTTTCAATATACAGATTGGCATTCGGGCAAATACACCAGTATGGCTGTTTGAAATAGTGTCGTACAAAGTCGATATCCCGTTGCTCCGAAACGGTATTATGAACCAAAAGAATTTTCTGATCTGGGTCAAAATAACTGGCAATGCTTTCCATGGGTCGTTTGCCGGTTCCCGTATATTTGGGCAAATCAGGATTAAACGCATTTCTTCTCGCAGCAATAGCACCGCTTCCATCCTTGAAAAAGAGATTTTCGTCCTCATTTTCCTGGTGGTGAATACTCAATAACTTGTCTTTTCCTGCATCAGCGACTAATCTGAAAAGCTCTTCGGAAAGCGAATAAGTAGCATGTAGAACTATTGAAGCCGGGCCTGATGAAAAAACATCATCGAATTCTGATTTTAATTGAACTGCTCTTTCAAAAATTGCATTGGCATTAGCAGGATTCGATCCGAAAACTTCAACGAAAGTGTGAAAATTATGACTGCTTCTGCTTTTAAAATCCAATGTATGAATTCCGTTTGCTATATCAGCTGTAGCAATAATGCCTGACTGTTCCATCTCAGAAGCAGCTTTTTCAATTGCTTTAAGAATATAAGTTTCTGCAATTGACTTTCTGAATTTTTCTAATTGCCAGATAAAACGATCCAGTCCTTCGCCTTCCGAAATTACCCCTTTAGCCCATGAAAGTTCCAGGTGGCAATGTGTATTTACAAAACCAGGGCAAAGAATACCATCATAATTAATAATCTCAGAAATTGGAATGTTCAACCTGTCTTTGTCGTATATTCCTTCGATAGTTCCGTCATCATCTATTACGAGTACGCTGTTGAACAAGGCATCTCCTTCTACGGGAATAATATAGTCTGCCGATAGGTATCGCATGGGAAATCGTAAAAGTATGGTTTACAAAGCTATTATTTTTTTGGAAGTAATGTATGAAATGTGGTATAACATTTCCAGTGAGAAGGAAGTATATAAAAGTTACGCATCTGTTAGTTTTAGAATATTATAGAATGAATATTGTGAATCATACGAATCAAGGGTTGGAGTGAAATAGCCACGAAGTGGCTAAACATTAATAACCGTGAGTGCAACCCACGGTTATTAATCGACTTAGAAGGATCAGCCACGAAGTGGTTGAACAGAATTATGATGAATTCAACCCCTTCAGGGCTGAATCTTTCCTTTCTTTGTCAACCGTGGGTTGCACCCGCGGTTATTTAAGTGAAGCCCTTTCAGGGCTTTGCGAAAATAAAGAAAAAGATTTAACCCTTGATTCGCATGAATATCATATCTATTGAGATGAGCGTATATCAAACTTATCCCCTTAATAATTTCATTATAGAAATATTCAGCTTAGAACCGAAGCTTGTTTAAAATATATTCATAAATACTAAACAATCTTCTGTTCCAAATGTTACTTTGGTTTATTTTTTAAAGTATTCACCACAGCTATTCGTTAGCTTTGCATTTCAAAATAAACAGATGAATAACAATACTATTACAACCGGGTTCTCCCGTTTGGATAAGGATCAGAAGATTGACCTAGTATCTTCACGGGTATCTGATCCTGAATTATTCAGTACTGCATTGCATGCATCATGGCATCGTGATCCTATGATTCAGAAAATGATTGATGAATTCAGTGAAAACACACTCGGGAATTATTATTTCCCATACGGAGTAGCTCCCAATTTCCTGATTAACGGGAAAATGTATATGGTCCCGTTAGTAATCGAAGAAAGTTCAGTAGTTGCAGCAGCATCAGGTGCCGCTAAATTCTGGGCTGAAAAGGGCGGGTTTCACAGCGAAATTATCGGTCTCGAAAAAATAGGGCAGGTACACTTCACCTGGAATGGAGGACATGATTTACTCATGAGTTATTTCCCCGTAATCAGCAGGCAAATGCTTGCCAACACTGAACGCATCACCTTAAATATGCTGAAACGTGGAGGCGGCATTCTTGATATCCAGCTGTTGGATATGACGGATAAAATCCCTGATTATTACCAGGTTAAGGCTACTTTCGACACTCGTGACTCAATGGGTGCCAATTTTATTAATTCCTGCCTTGAGGAATTCGCCGATACTTTACGTGATTTTGCAGCAGGCTGTGATGATTTTTCTCCATATAGTTTGCAAGTTATTATGTCGATATTATCAAACTATACGCCCAATTGTCTTGTCCGTACCTGGGTTGAAGGCGAAATCAAAGAGGGCGGCCATCATTATGATGATTTTTATACCGACCAGGAATTTGTAAATCGTTTCGAAACCGGAGTTCGTATTGCGCAGGTTGACAAGTATCGAGCAACTACTCATAATAAAGGGATTTATAATGGGATTGATGCAGTAGTGCTTGCTACCGGCAACGATTTCAGGGCTGTGGAAGCCTGTGGTCATGCCTATGCATCACATAATGGTGAATATAGTAGTCTTTCAAAAGTGGACATTTCAGGAAACATATTCCGGTTTACACTCGAAGTCCCGATGGCACTTGGTACTGTTGGCGGTCTCACACACCTTCATCCTCTGGCAAAACTTTCCCTTGATCTGCTTGGTAACCCTGACGCATCCGAGCTAATGATGATTGCTTCAGCCGCCGGACTTGCCAATAACTATTCAGCAGTTAAATCACTTGTTACAAAAGGGATCCAAAAAGGGCATATGAAAATGCACCTGCTTAATATCCTCAACGTGTATAAGGCTACAGATGATGAAAAACAACATGCTGTAGAGTTTTTTAAACACGAAAAAGTCTCGCATAGTGCAGTAAACAGTTTCCTGGAATCAATACGAAGTTAAAACGAAAGTTGACTGTTATAAATTCAACAATGAAGCCTGTAGCTTCAAATCTGAAATAGAAATATCTTGCAATTCAATTCCTATTATAACGCCAAATTACTACTCACCGCCGAGTACCTTGTACTTAATGGTGCAAAAGCGCTTGCAGTACCATTGAGATTCGGGCAAAGGTTGAATGTGGCTGAAAATCAGCAGGGATTTATTTCATGGTTATCCATAGCACATGACGGTTCCTCCTGGTTCAGCGGGAAATATGATTTAAAGGACTTTAAAATCATCGAAAGCAATAATCCTGGTATTGCGATACATCCGCAACGTCTGCTACGGGCAGCACATAAACTCAACCCATTATTTAGTGAAACATCTTCGGGTTGCCATGTTATTTCCACCTTGAACTATCCTTTATTGTGGGGACTTGGAAGTAGTTCGACTTTGATTGCAGCTATTGCGGGCTGGGCTGAAATTGATCCTTTTATACTTCATTTTGAGGTTTCGAAAGGTTCGGGATATGATATTGCGTGTGCGTTAAGCGAAGGACCTCTGGTATATGAGTTGAGGGAAAAGAAACCACAATTTGTTCGGGTACCATTTTCTCCGGCTTTCGCAGATAAAATCTATTTTGTTTACCAGGGGGGAAAACAGGACTCAGCAGAAGGGATTCAAAAATACCGCAACCGGAATACAACTCCAGATGAAAATAGTGTTATAACTGCTTCACTTTTAACAGAAAGGATGCTTAATGCGTCAAATCTTTCGGATTTTGAAAATATACTTCGCGAGCACGAATCACTCATAAGTAGTTTGTTGGAAACTCCTTCTATCAGGCAAACTTTGTTCAGCGATTTACCTGGAGAAGTCAAATCACTGGGTGCCTGGGGCGGTGATTTTTGTATGATTACATGGCGTGATAATCCGGCGCTTCTTTCCACTTATCTTAAAAGTAAAGGACTCGAAACATGGTTTAATTTCAACGATATCGTACTTTAGCGGTCAAATTTAATTTACAGATGATATTTCCTGCTTTTCACGGATCTGAACTCACTTCGGCTTTACTTGAACCTGTCTCAGTTACATGGCAATCGCCCAGTAATATCGCACTTGTAAAATATTGGGGGAAAACCGGGCAGCAAATGCCGGTAAACCCATCATTGAGCATGACTTTGTCAAAAGCAATCACACAAACAAAACTTACTGCATTACCACGAAAAAACAAAGGTCAGGTTGAACTGGATTTATTGTTCGAAGACAAGCAAAACGCTGCTTTCAGTGAACGAATATCTATGTTCTTACAGTCTATTACAGAGATTTTTCCATGGCTCACCCAGGTAAGCCTTAAACTTGAATCTCATAATACATTTCCTCATTCAGCCGGAATTGC
>JBBQGD010000172.1:0-6983 GCA_038322655.1 Bacteroidales bacterium
GCCTGAGCGATGAAAACACCTTGTTCTTTATAGGTATTTTGGTTGAACTTATCTTTTCTGTAAAAATAGCATATAAAAGTTGTGGAAGGTTGTCGGCATTAATCCTGCTTTTCACCATAAAATAATCAGATCTATTTTCGGGTAGAAGATTAATATTCAATTCAGAATCTTCCCTGGTCAAAATAATAATCTTGGTTTCTGCTTGCAAATTCTTGATATTTTTTATTATATCCAATCCATTTACATAACATTGTTCCTCATCAATAATAATAACATCCGGACTATCACCCCTTTTAATTTCGAAAACACAATCTAGACCGTTATCCAGGCTGTCAACGCTATTAAATCCTGCATTTAAGAGCACCTTTTGTAACACGGAAACGAAAAAACTGTTATTATCTACTATAAGGATGAACATATTGAAAGACTTTAACATTTTAATATCAAAAGTTATTCCGTTTAATCACAGTGCTGGAATTCAGTATTTTATAAAATATATTACTGGGAAATCTGTATCATATTGAGATTATTGTATCAATTTGGCAAACTATGACTATATTTGAAATCAAAATTCCAGTATGGAAACGTCACTGATTTTCGTTGTTGAAGATGATGCCTGGTATGCCGATTTGCTGGCTTACAATCTCAACCTGAATCCCGACATCATAGTTGAGAAATATTCAAATGCAGAAGATTGTTTCAAAAACCTCTACAAGCAACCTATGGCAATTACACTGGATTACTCCTTGCCTGGTTGCACCGGTGGGGAAGCTTTGGCTAGGATTAAAAAGAGCAATCCGTTAATCCCGGTCATCATGATTTCGGGCCAGGAGGATATTACTACTGCCATCGATCTGCTTAAAGAAGGTGCTTACGAATATATTGTAAAAAATGATGATGCTCCCAAACGTCTTTGGCGGGCTGTAACCAATATTCAGGAGAATTTCCAATTGCGGGAAGAAAATAAAAACCTGAAAGAAGCTGTAACTGAAAAATATTCCTTTTCAAATTTAATTATTGGGCAGTGTCAACCTTTAAAATCAGTTTTTGCATTGATGCACAAAGCGCTGAATAACAACATCAGCGTTTCAATTTACGGTGAAACCGGGACTGGTAAGGATTTGGTAGCAAAAGCATTACACTATAACTCAGCTCGGAATAAGTATCCTTTTGTTGCAATAAATGTAAGTGCTATTCCTGCTGATTTAATTGAAAGCGAATTATTCGGACACGAAAAAGGTTCATTTACCGGAGCTGTAGCTCAACGGATTGGAAAATTTGAGGAAGCCGACAAGGGAACACTTTTCCTGGATGAAATATCGGAGATGGATATGAATATGCAGAGCAAAATGTTGAGGGTATTACAGGAGCGGGAAATTATCAGGGTGGGATCCAACAAAGAAGTAAAAATTGACGTCCGGATTATTACAGCATCTAACAAAGATCTTGCTACCCTGGTTAAAGAAGGTGTCTTTCGTATGGACTTGTACTACAGGCTTATGGGATTACCTATTAATCTGCCTCCTCTGCGAGAGAGGGGTAGTGATATACTATTGTTGGCAAACTATTTTGTAAAATTGTTTTGTAAGGAGAATAAAATGCCGTTGAAAACGCTTTCATCACCGACTCAAAAGAAAATACTTGCTTATAATTTCCCGGGAAATATTAGGGAACTTAAATCAATTATCGAATTATCAGTTATACTTTCAGAAGGTGAAACAATAATGCCTGATGATATTCAGATACAATCCTCACAGGATGGAAAGAACATGCTTGATCTGGAACTTACTATGGAAGAATATAACGTGAGGATACTTAGTCATTTCCTGAAATTATATAATAAAAATGCAGTGCTTGTCGCTAACAAGCTGGATATCAGCCGTGCTACTGTGTATCGTATGATCAGCAAATACAATTTGTAAGTTTATTCCCAAAGTTGTAATCCGGATCCCGTACTATTTCTTTTTTTTATAAAGCAATCAAAACTGACGTTTCGGTTTTTATATGTATTACTTTTTATGCTCTAGAACATTAATAAACGTGGAGAACTAAGATCTTTTCTGTATCTAAAACCGGATATTAGATCGATCATCAATCCAAAGAGTTCTGTAGCAGATTGTTAGATGCTACAATTATTGACACTCAACTTGTATGCTCATGGTATCAGATTGCAGGATTGAAGGAATTATGCTGGAGTTGGCGGTTTCAATTGGTGTAAACACCGGATGTGACCTTCTAAGCCATACAATGCCTCTTTTTGTTGATAAGTTAAACTGTAGTGGAGCTATAGTTATAAAATGCAACGAAAATGAAGTTCATGAAGTTTCGATTCAGGGGCTAAGTAAAAGAGATCAACAGTTTTTATTGGAAATTGCACCGGAAGTATATCACGGATTGTCAGCCGCAGAGTTATTTCGCATAATTAAAGGAGAGAAGAATTATCATGTTTTCCTGCTCCAGGAATTTGGTTTACTTGCACTTCATTTTCAAGAGACTCCTCAATCAGCTCTTATCCAGCAGATTATCCCTATTGTGAATGTGTTGGCTAATGCCTGCAAGGTTTCTGCAAAGTTAAATAAGTTCTGCAGTGACAATGAAAATTACTGCGAAGAGCGTAGTTTGTTGCATGCTATCATCCAGAATATACCTGATCCTTTGTATGTTAAAGACACCGAAGGAAGGAAGATTTTACTCAATAAAGCAGAAGCTGAACTTTTAGGAACCGATGACATTTCAGCAGTTATTGGCAAAAAGGATTCGGATTTTTATTCCAAGGAAGTTGCGCTAAAAACAGAAACAGAAGACCAAATGATTATCGAAACCGGAGAATCTGTTGTTCACCGGGATGGAATGCTCACTACCCATAGTGGTAAAGAGATCTGGCTTCAGGGCACTAAAATTCCCCATTTTGATGAAAATGGTAAAGTCACTGGCATAATCGGGATAAGTCATAATATATCGGAGTATAAAAAAATTGAAACCGAACTCAGGATGGTAGCAAATAAGTACCAATCCATCTTTAATTCGTTTGTGGATTTATATTACCGTTCTGATTTAAACGGGACTATTATTGAACTTTCACCATCGGTATTTCAATTGTCGGGTTACACACCTGAAGAGTTGATCGGGAAATCGGTTTCAAATGTTTATGCTGATATCGAAAGCCGAGACCGGATGATAAAACTGTTAATTGAAAAGGGCTCCGTCAACGATTTTGAGAATGTGCTGATTCACAAAAACGGGAATCATGTTCCGGTATCAATTACCAGCCACCTGATTAAAGATTCCGATGGGAATCCCGGCTATATCGAAGGGACTATACGTGATATTTCGGAGCGGAAAGAAACAGAAGAGAAATTGAATAAAATGTTGGTTTTGCAAAACCTGCTTACTCACCTTGCAACCGAATTCATCAACATTCCAGTTGAAGATAGTGATGAGGCTGTCAAAAGATTGCTTTCAGTAATTGGCCAGGGCAATGAAATTGACAGGGTTTATATATTTGAGTATGATTTTGCAAAAAACACCATGACGAATACTCAAGAATGGTGTGCCGAAGGAATTACTCCCGAAATTGATAACTTGCAGAAAATCCCAACAGATTCGGTGTCGAGATGGGTAGGAATGCATCAGAAAGGTGAGATGATGGTTATCCCGGATGTAAGTAGACTGGATAAAAATGATCCATTAACTAAAATTCTAGAGTCTCAGAGTGTAAAAACACTCATTACGTTACCTCTTTTATTGAATAAAGAATGTATTGGATTTGTCGGTTTCGATTCAGTTAGATATGTCCGCCAATGGAGTTCTGCTGATATCACATTCCTGCAAATATTAACAGATTTGTTATGTAATGTTACTGACAGGAAAAGAAAAGATGAAGTATTGCGTAATAGAGAAGCTTCATTGAAAGCCATTTTTAATAATGTTCCTTTCCAGATGTGGCTTAAGGATGTAGATAGTAATTACATGGCTATCAACAAGCCTTTTATGGAGTATTTTAGCATCACCAGCGAAAGCGATATTATAGGTAAAGATGCAAGCGATATATGGGATAGTGATGTTGCTCAGCATTTTATAGAACAGGATAAACTTGTAATGCAAAATCTTGAATTAAGCAGTGTTGAGGAACTTGTTGATTTTAAGCATAAATCAGTATGGTTCGAAATATTTCGTGCACCTATTATCGACGGCACTGGGCAATTATTGGGAACAACAGGTATTGCAAGAGATATTACCAGTAGGAAAAATGCTGATAAGGTTCTGCAGCAGGCTGTCGCTGCTGCTGAATCTGCTAATGAAGCAAAAAGTAAATTTCTGGCTATAATGAGCCACGAAATCAGGAACCCGCTGAATGCAGTTGTCGGGATGGTTCGTATGTTACATGAAGCCGGAATTAAGGGACCTAACAGTACATTGATTGAAAATATTAAGACTTCTTCAGATAATCTGCTGATGATCATCAATGATATCCTTGATTTCTCTAAAATTGAATCAGGCGAGATGTTGCTGGAAGAAACTACATTTAAGATTCAGGATGTAATGAGCAGGGCATTTAATGCACATGTTTTTATCACAAAAGAGAAAAATATAGATTTAAGATGTTATGTTGACAGCCGGATTCCTGCTTTTCATAAGGGTGATCCTTTGCGGATTCAACAAGTGTTAAACAACCTTATCAGCAATGCGATAAAATTTACTTCTGAGGGTAAAATTGAGATACGATGTGAACTGGAAAAAGAGCTTGGGTTAGCCAACCGGATTTGTTTTAAAGTACAGGACACCGGGATTGGTATAAGTGCAGAAAACCAGACAAGAGTATTCGAGAGTTTCAAACAGGAAAATAGTACTATTGCGCGAACACATGGCGGATCAGGGTTGGGATTGGCTATCAGCAAGCAGATTGTTGAATTAATGGGCGGCAAGCTTAGTCTCGAAAGTACTAAGAATGTGGGAAGTACATTTTATTTTACTATTGATTTGCCGGTTGCAGAAAATGAGTCTTTTCACAAAACGTTGGCTAGTATCAACACAGGTACTCTTTCTCTGAAAGAATATAAAGTATTGTTGGTTGAAGATAATAAATTAAACCAGATCCTTGCAGTTGCTATGCTCGAGAAATGGGGCGCAAAAGTGGCAATCGCCAACAATGGACAGGAAGCAGTTGATGCTGTGGAAAAGGAATCCTTTGATATAATTCTGATGGATATTCAGATGCCTGTAATGGATGGTATGACTGCCAGCAGGATGATACGGGATGAATTTCAGATCACTACACCTATCCTGGCACTTTCAGCCAATGTAATCAAGGGAATTGTCGAAAGATGTGAAGAAGCAGGCATGCAAGGCTATATCTCAAAACCATTTGATGCTGATGAACTATTTAAAAAGATAATTTATCATGTTTCTAAAAACAGAAACAGTGATGAACTACAAGAGGGAAAGACTGCTGATATCGTTATTGCTGATATATCGCGACTCGAAAAACTGATTGGCTCCGACCAGGATCAACTCAACTTAATGCTTGATAAATTCCTCGAAATAACTCCGGAATACCTATACGAGTTGAATAGCGCAAATGTAGCAAATGATCTCCAGGCAATTGCTGCTTCGTCGCATAAAATGAAATCCAGTATCGACTTGGTTTCTGCATCCGGAATGAGGGAACTGATATTGAAAATAAACCAGGCAAGCAGAAACGAAGACGATATCCTTGAGATAAAGGATCTGATCAAACAATTTAATGCATATTACAAAATACTCGAAACTCAACTCAGGAAGGAGATCAGTAATATGAGGATGTTAAAAAAGGTAGGTTGACAAAGTTTGAAGCCTTTTCTGAATACAAGGCAAAACCAGGCCTTCCTGAAATACTTTTAATTGAGATTCATATCAATTGTTTTCAACAATTGAAGCGGTGGTTACCTGCCGATTAGCTCTGCAAACATTAATACAGCTTGGTTCCTGTTTTTGTAGAGATGATGAATTATGTTGACAAAAGATCGATCAATAAAGTAGAGTTACAAAAGCATATACTATATTTGTACTCGATTTGCTGCAACCCCTTTCGAAACCAGATTGTTTATAAATGCAAACAGAATTTTGCTTTTATAAATAAGGTTGGATTAATTAAAAACAAACTAGCCCGAAATACTGCCAGAAAATCCTGGCTGGCATTGGATAATTATTTGTTTATGCTTTTGACTTTTAAGATTTAATAGTTATACTCTGCAACTCTTTATGGATAAAAAGCTAAATCCATTTCCAGTCTTTCTTCAAGTCACCTCGTCCGTGATTACTTCATTTCTACTTATTACAAAACAAAATTTTATAAAAATATCACTTTATCAAGGCACAGTGATTGCGCTTTTGTTTCTACTGTTGTTACTTGGGCCAATTGTGAAGGCAACTACTTATTATTCAATGGGAAGCTATGATCCGAGTGATAGATTATCATGGAATACTCGTACTAATGGAAAAGGGGTAAATCCACCTGTTGGAGGAGCATTTACAAATTCTAATGACATTTTTTTTATTCAGAAGAGCGACCATATGATATTGCCTGCTTCTAAAGTTTGGGATGTTGCTGGTAAAGTGAATATTGCAGCATTAGGAATAGGGGGATCATTAACAAATTCTGGAACTCTCACAGTGTCAACAGCGCTTACCGGTGGAGGAACACTGACAAATTCGTCAGGTGGAATTTTAAATTATGGCGGCACTGTTGCAATAGGGCCAACTCTAAATGCAACAGCAGCCGATAATACAGTTAATTACTCCGGCGCAGCCCAAACAGCTAAAGTGACAACGTACTATAATCTTACTCTTGCTGGTTCAGGCACAAAAACATTTTCAACAACACCTACGGTAAATGGCACACTTTCGCTTGAAGGAACAGCATCAGTTCTAGTTACAAGCGGAGTTATTACATATGGAACAGCAGCTACTCTTCAATATAATAGGACAGGTACATATACTGCAAC
>JBBQGD010000173.1:0-6977 GCA_038322655.1 Bacteroidales bacterium
GTATATTTCCAACTCACAACATGATATCCTAACAATAAACCTGCATAAGTATCCAGTTTATCAACAAGTGGATAATGGAATGTGCCACGTGGACCGATCAACATATTCGTGAGTTTCCATCCATATCCGCTATAATCATACTTTGCTGTTTGGTATCCAAAGTAACCACCTATACCAATAGTACCTTTATCTAAAACTCCATCTACTATCGAAACATCAAATGCCGCATTAAGCAGAGGGGTGTGACTTGCACCGCTCCAACCAGAATAGTAGCTTCCACCAAGTCCTAATCCAAGATTCAGAACCTTATCTCCTTTTTCGAAAGAAGAAGTTTGTGCATTGACCGTGAGAAATCCAAATGCAAACATTGTTGCAAATAGTAATACTTTAATTTTCATAGTTTTAGGTTTTTGGTTAAACATTGATTGATAGTTTAAACAAAGATAAGAAGGAAAAGTTTGAATTGTTCATGTAAAGCATAAAATTCATAAAAAAGATTTAAACACTGCCCTGTTAACTAATAAAAACAAAATCCCCTAAAAAGGGGATTTCAGAGCATATTTACTCATATTCGTTTGTGATCAAACATTACAATTTAATACAGAATAACGCTAAAGGTGAATTTATAAAGATTTTAATTTCTCGAAAATCTGATAACATTCAAAGCAGGAAATATCATGCCAGGAACTTTTTCATGCAAAAGTAAACTGTGCAATTATCATACATTATTTTAACCTTCTGAAATGATATTGTAAACAGAATCCCTTTCGGCCGGAACTCTCCCTGCTTTCAGTATGAGCTGCCTGATTTCGTCGCTGCTTAGTGATGGATTTTCCCCGGCACCGGCAAGTGAATAAATTTTGGTTGAATCGTTTATTGTCCCGTCCAGATCATCAACACCAAAAGCCAGCGACAAAGCTGCCATCTCCTTCCCTATCATCGGCCAGTAGGCTTTTAAATGAGCTATATTATCAAGGTAAATTCGCGAAACAGCAAAATTACGGAGATCCTCTATAAGTGAGACTTCTTCAATATAGGACATTTCATTGTTCTTATTCTTGAATTTCAAAGGGATATACGCATTGAAACCGCCTGTGCGGTCCTGTAACTGCCTGAGCAATTCCATATGATGAATCCGATGTTCAAATTTTTCGATATGCCCGTAAAGAATAGTTGCATTGGTAGGAATACCAAGCTTATGGGCTGTTTCGTGTATTTCAATCCAGGCTTCGGTTGAGGACTTTTTTCCGCAAATCTGTTCTCTGATTTCATCATCAAATATTTCGGCACCACCACCAGGTAATGAATTAAGCCCGGCATCTTTGAGAAGCTGAAGTCCTTCGGTAAAACTTAAGCCGGCCCGCTGAGCCATATATTCAATTTCAATAGCGGTATATGCTTTTACGTGTAATGTAGGCCTGGCCTCATGCACACGCTTTATCAAGTCAGCATAATAATAAATATCACGACCCGGATGAACAGCTCCTACAATATGAACCTCAGTAATATCATCACCAAGAGTAACAACCGTATTTACCATTTCATCAAGGGTAAGCTCCCACGATTCCTTACTCTGATGGTGCGAATAGGAACAGAACTTGCAATCATACACACATATATTGGTAGGTTCGATATGTACATTGCGGTTATAAAAAACGTAATCACCTACAGTCCGTTTCCTTACCTGGTCAGCTAATAATGCAAGCAATGAAGTATCCGCTTCGCGGTAGAGCAATATGCCTTCTTCGGGAGTAATACGAACTGCAGCGAGAACTTTTAGTGCTATTTCCTTTATCCGGCTTTCAATTGCCGACATGGTAACTATTTCTGAAATCATCATCTTTATTTGATATTAATTTCTTTTCGGGGTTTATATGGAAGTATAATTTCATTTAATGAACTACAATTACTTTATGAGTTTGAACCTGGTTTCCCTGTATAATCCGAATAATAAATACATTGCCATAATCAGGCAGATTTATAGAGTAATTAGCCGATGCTGAACCAGAATAAGTAAAGTGCTGAGCCATTCTCCCGAGGGCATCAAATACTTCCAGCGTTATTTCATTGGTATTGTTAATATCCGACAATATGCTCACTGAACCTTTACTGGGATTGGGCGATACCACTGATCTTACATCAATAAAACCTTCTTTTACAATTGAATCTGTATTGTAATCGTTACTCACCACAAGTTTCACATTCATTAAGCCAAAGCGCTCGAACATGATTCCTGAGGGATATTGGACGGTTGACTCCGATGGCTTACCACTCTGGAAATACCAATGCCATTTTTGGGGTTTACCTGCAGAAAGGTCCTGGAAATCTACGGTTCCGCCAACAGGGATCATACGCGTATTGGATGAAAAATCAGCAACAGTCAATTTGTCATTAAATGAACCGGGCATTTTGGTTATGCCGGTATTTAATGAGTCAAACCAAGGTTTAAGCTGCTTATCCGGGTTAGTGCCATTTGAGGTCCATGAATAGAATACTTTGCCAAACATATCTTCTCCATCTAAATTGGTACATGAACTCTGCCCACCTGTAAGTGTTCCAATTACCAATCCTTCATCATCAAATAGTGGCGCTCCGGATGATCCGCCTTCGGTAACGCCCCATCCATTTGCTGTTTGAGAAAAATGAACTAACCAGTGAGTATTGGGAGTTGAGCCCCAGGTTCCTGAACCCAGATATGAAGTATAGGTTGATATTTTTTTAACGTCTCCATCAGGATGATGTATACAAACGCCAGAAGAAGAATTCCCGTTTCCTGCATCCCAACCGCAGTAAAAAACATTATATTGCGCCGGAATATTATTCGTGGCTCTTAATAAAAGAAAATCCGAGCCCACATCCGAAGGAGTTTCCGAGATAGCAAGTTTCTGGGCACCAACAATACTGGAAATTGTGGTTGCAGATGCTGTACATCCAGAATACTCATAATTAAAATAAAATATCCAGAGGCTGTAATCGGAATCAGATGCTACACCACCACTAAAATCTTTGCTGCAGTGGGCCGCCGTAAGTAATAACCCGCTAAAATCCTGGGCGGTATTATTCATAAGTGTTCCAGAACAATAAAAGTACTTTCCGCCTACTTTGGTTAGAATTTTTACAACACCTTTCTTTTGATTCTGCCAGTTCTTCCCTTCTTCACAATTCACATTAACTTCGCATGATCCGGATGAAACGGATTTGATATTTTCAATACTCTGAGTTTCAAAACCACGATAAATATATACCAAACCTGAGATATCAATAATGGCCTGTTCTTTTACCCAGGCAGGCTCATAATATTCCAAAACAATAGCATCGCCGGATAAGGGCCGGGTAGTAAATTTCTGGTAGTAAGGAACTTCAGTTGATGTGAACGCACCAATCACATATTTATGATCAGGAGTGTAAGCGAAAATATCAGTACCTGCAGGCAATCGTAACTCATTATAATTCAAGCCAACAGCCTGCGCACCTTTACATGTAATAGTCAACCGCCATACACGTCCGCCTCCCGGAAGGTAGTCCCACTGACCTGAATTTACTGTCGAAATTGAAATTGGAATCTCAATACCAACCCGGTATGATTTTTCAAGCCGGTCATCTTCATCATCTTCCTGCTGAATCGAAAGCATATCAGGAGCTGGTATTTCAACAGGTTGTGCCAGTGATTTTTGAGTCAGTTGCAACTGGAAACTCCTTGGGATTCCGCCTCTTTCAACCTGGCAGAAAGCAAATTGAGAAATAATTCCAACAGAAAGAATTAGTAAAAGGAGTGATATATTTTTCAACAGAGTTTCATTTTGAAAGTAATGCAAAAGTAGTGTAAAAATTTTGACCAGCTGTAAAATTGAAGACCCGGTGAGCCCGTATTAAAAGCAAAAACAGAGAAGAGAAGATTCAGCAAGAAAATTATAAAAAATCAGAAGCAAATATCCGAGAAGGCATTTTAGGTATGATACCAGCATCAACAGCAAACTCAAACAATTTATTTACAGCATTTTTGCCCTTTGATCCAAGGCTTATTGAAAACTCATTTACATATAGATCAATATGTTTTTGCATTACAGTTGTGTCCATTTCACGGGCATTGCAACGTATAAATTCATTCAATTCTCCTTTGTGTAAATCAGCATATACAACACTGCGCCGTATACTACGGTTTATTTTGGCGATCACATCATTTCCGAGTCTGTTGTGAGCAGCTATTCCTCCTAAAGGAACCGGTGAAGCAGTTTGTTGTTCCCAGTATTCACCCAGATCCATCAGTTTATGAAGTCCCTTTAACTGATATGTGAACCGGCTTTCGTGAATAATTACACCGGCATCTGTTTCGCCTGTAAGAATTGCATCTTCAATATCCGAAAATAAAAGCTCTTTCTTATGAACAGTATCTTTCATGGCCAATGAAAAAAGCAAATTTGCAGTAGTATACATTCCAGGTATAGCAACCGTTTTTCCTTTGAGTTCATTAAAATGTTTCAGATTCTTACTTATTACAAGAGGCCCTGCACCAAAGCCGAGTGCTGCCCCTGAATCAAGTAAAAGATATCGGCCCGCCAGATGAAGAAATGCATGAAAGCTGAGCTTTGTAACGTCGGGTATTTCGGCAAAAGCTTGCCCGTTCAGTTTCTCAACATCAGCCATGAAATATTCAAATTCCAAACCTTCTGTATCCACCTTTTGGTGAACCATGGCATCGAAAATGTAAGTATCATTAGGACAGGGAGAGAAGCCGAGAGTTAGTTTCATTGGGGGGATATTTAATGAAAATAGAAATTTGGTAATGGTCAATTAATTGTCATTCAGCGGTTATTCAATAGTCATTTAGTGGTCGTACAGTTGAAAATTGTCATTCAATTGTTTATCGAAAATTGCAAATTTTAGGGTATTCGTTGTTAAGTCAACCTCATTATTCACTATTGACTATCTGTTATTCACTATTCATTCAGAAGATCCATTAGAAAATGGTTCAGGTTATAAACAGCCATCGGAATATCCCACTTTGAAACATCACGATCTTCGATGTAATTGGAAACACTCCTTGTCTGGATATACCTGGCTTTAAACATTTTACACGAATACATAAATGCAGCGCCTTCCATGGATTCAATATCGACAGGATGTCGTTGCAAAAATGCCTTTATACTCTGACTATTCCCATGTACCGTATTAACAGTAACACCGGTCGCAATCAGCAATCCGTTAATGAGAACGCTATCAAAAACCGAATCATTTATCAGTTTTCCACCTGCAAACGGAAATTCATCCTGGTCGAGAAGTTTTAAATCAACGATTGAAAGGAAATGTTCACCATCTTCGGCTCCGGTTTCGGGAAGGCAATCGGTTGTAATGTTAAGTACTTTACCGATGGGAATATCATGGTTAAAGCTTCCACAAATGCCGGCATTTATAACAGCATCGTATTTATTTTTAGCAAGTACAATGCTTGTAAATACAGCGGTTGGCACCATTCCAACTCCGGTTATCAAAATATCAATTTGAAAATGCCGATACTTATAACGGGTAACTTGATTACGCAAAACCCTTCCTTTACCTAGTTCGGTCAGCAATAGGTTTATCTCGAGTGATGTAGCTGAAACGACAAGGAGTTTCATGGTTGAAGTTGAATTAAACATTCCCGTACAAAATGAATGTTATGCCTGTTGCAAAAGTACAAAACGAGAGTGAACTTCGGGCACAAAAAAACCGGGTAAAGTTTTTACACTTCACCCGGTTAATAAAATTTCACTTAACCTTTATAGGATTATTTCTGGATATTTGGCAATTCCAATCCATATCCTTTTTTCTTGTCTTCTGCTTTTAGAAGGAAGGCAAAAATTAAAGCTAACACACCAAACGAAGTAAAGATCATCATGGGTATGGTATAGTCGTATGAAGTAATAACCTTACCAGCCAGTTCAGTAGTTCCGGTTATACAATATTTATCAAGCACCCAACCAATCAAAAGAGGTACAAGCGTAAGGCCCCAGTTTTGAACCCAGAAAATAAGAGCATAAGCAGTTCCCAACTGGCGTTCAGGAATAATTTTAGGTACTGAAGGCCACATGGCTGAAGGTACGAGAGAGAATCCTATTCCAAGTAAGATAACATTGAAAATGGCAAAAATATAATTATTGAAAAGTGCCACCGAGAAGAGCAAATGGACTACAATTATAATTACAGCGCCAATAATCATAATAGTAGCGCCTTTCCCTTTTTTATCATAAATACCTCCAAATAATGGAGTAAGTAGAATAGTGCCAAATGGTAGTAAACCCGGAATTACCCCTGCCCAATACGGATCAACTCCGAATTTATTGACCATAAGATCAGTCGCATATTTCAGGAACGGGAAAACAGCCGAATAGAATAAAACACAAAGAATGGCTATGTACCACCAGCCTTTATTCTTGATGATAAAGAGAATATCACTTAGCTTAAACTCTTCTTCCTCAACCACTTCTCTGCCAACGTTATCAGCAGCTATGGAAGCATCCAGTTTTTTATCCTCGAAAGTATAGAAGAAAAATGAGATCAAACCAATAGAAAGCATAATCAAGGCGATGAGTATAGGAGCGGACACATGACCGAAATGCAAGGCAACAGGCAAGGAAGTAGATATGGCCAGAGCAGTTCCTAACCGGGCAATGGATAACTGTAATCCCATGGCCAATGCCATTTCGTGACCTTTAAACCACTTGACAATGATTTTTGAAACCGTAATCCCGGCAACTTCAACCCCAACTCCAAAAATGGCATATCCAAATGCTGCTGCCATAACCTGCGATTTCCAGCCTAAAATCGTGGCACCATCCAATGAATGAGTTGAAACAGCCCAATATTTAATAGCTGCGCCCACAACCATAATAGATGCCGCCATTACCCCTGTAAAACGGACACCCATTTTATCAAGAATTATCCCGCCTATAATCAGAAAGAAAAGGAAAACATTAAACCAGCCGTAAGCTGAAGTAAAA
>JBBQGD010000174.1:0-6943 GCA_038322655.1 Bacteroidales bacterium
AGTACATCCGGGTATATTCCCATAATCAATAGCTTCAACATTCATGCCAGCAATCTTCTCGACACAGGTAATGCCTTCGTGCGAAGCAACATGAGCCAATGCAGGACCATTGACAATATCGCCGATAGCATAATATCCTTCGATATTGGTACGGTAAAATCCATCCACAAGCACTTTGCCTTTTTCGGTTTTAATACCGGTTTCTTCGAGTCCGATTCCTTCGAGGTTTGTAGCAATACCAACGGCTGAAAGCACAATATCACATTCAATAATTTCAGTAGTCTTTGGGGTTTTAATGCTTACTTTACAGATGCCATCTATTATTTCAACAGTTTCAACCGTTGAGGAAGTCATTACTTTCATGCCTGCTTTTTTAAAGCTGCGTTCCAGTTGTTTCGATACTTCTTCGTCTTCGATGGGAACAACATTTGGCAGAAATTCAACAAGTGTAACCTGAACGCCGATGCTGTTATAAAAATGCGCAAACTCTGATCCGATTGCACCTGAACCAACAACAACCATTCTCTCAGGTTTAGTAGGCAGGGTCATAGCTTCACGGTAACCTATAATATGTTTGCCATCCTGTTTAAGGTTAGAAAGTTCGCGGGAGCGGGCGCCGGTAGCAATAATGATGTGCGATGCCGTATATTCAGTTGTCTTACCTTCCGAATCAGTAACATCCACTTTTTTACCGGGTTTAATTTTTCCGAAACCCTGTATATGATCAACTTTATTCTTTTTTAAAAGAAATTGGATTCCTTTACTCATGCCATCAGCAATACCACGACTTCTTTTAACCATTTCACCAAGATCAGCAGTCGCAGTTCCTTCCAATGTGATTCCATAATCGGCTGCATGTTTCATATAATTGTAGACCTGGGCACTTTTAAGCAAAGCTTTGGTAGGAATACAACCCCAGTTAAGACAAACACCTCCCAGTTCTGATTTTTCAACAACTGCTGTTTTTAATCCAAGTTGTGCTGCCCTGATGGCTGCTACATAACCTCCTGGACCGCTGCCAATTACAATAACATCATAATTCATATGTAGTGAATTTTAAAATAAGCGGCAAAATTACCAATTTTAACCGGATTTTACCTGTTTTCTTTTGAATATCTTACTCAAAACAAACTTACAAGGCTTTTTGTTTCCCTGTTTTTGGTAATATCTGTTAACAAATTTCACTCCTTCCCAACCGGCACTAATACAAACAGCCTGCAATAAGCAGGCTGTTGAATAATAAAATGTAAAAGGATGTGATTATTCTTTTTCAGCTTCTTCAGGAGTACCAGAAGGATTTTGTGTCATTTCTTGTGCTGACTGATCCACAATGGTATATCCTTCAGGTATTTTGAATTTTTCGGCAGGTATTTTAACGTTCAAATCTACTTTTTCGGCAACGATTTCCATTTGGCCCATCGAGACTTTGATCGGAATGTTTTTGTAATGTACTCCTATAATGCGGTTTTCAGGATTGGCACTGTCGGGAGCAATTGAATACTTAACACCTACGGTACCGGCAACTGTTTCCTTTCCCTCATCTTTATAATTAAGTTTGGTTTTAAGCTCTGTGCTCAATTCAGAAATGTTCATTTGCTCAAACATTTCCTGTGTCAGAGTGGATTTATATGCATTTTTTGTAGCTCTATCCTGTCCGCCTGAAACATTTTCGAGCTCATAATGGTACACGGTACTTCCGTCTCTGATATCAACTGTATGCTGGCGCATATCCATTCCCATCATATTTCCTTCAACCATAGTTTCACGCATTTCTTTTTTGCCATAATCATCAAAATACAATGTCTGGGTAACTTTTACACCCATCATATCCATTGGTTTATAGGTAATTATACCGCTTTTTTCACCATATGGCTGATCAACGCTGGTACCTTTACCACCTATACCACCTGAATTGCAGGCCATCAATAAGGTAAGGCCGATAACCTGTACCAGGATTAAAATCTTCTTCATTTGAATAATTTATTAGTTCTTATTTTTTTTGCAAAATTAATAAAATAATGAATTCAGTTTAAATATATTTAAGTAGCATATAATGAGTTACTTGCTTATGTTTTGATACTTAAATTTAACTTTGGGAAACTTGTTCTGAAATAAAAGTGTTAGCTAACTGGTAAGAAAGGTTATCAGATGAATTATTTCAGGCAAAAGTTCCGGATTGATCCGGATCAGCCAATAGGTAACTGTCTCGAAAACCCTTCCTGCAACGAAATAAAAGTTTCGGTAAATGAAATCTCTGGAATGGCCTGTATCTGTTCAACAATTACCTGTTTTAGATGCTCGTTGTTGCGGGTTATTATTTTTATCAGTAGTGAGTATTTGCCTGAAATGTGATGACATTCAACTATTTCAGGGATTTTCTGAATTTTATTGAAAACTTCGTTGTGAGTGCTGGTTGAAGTAAGATTTACCTGGATGCCTATAAATGCACATGTAAGGTAGCCCATACTTTTGTGATTAAATACCAGTTGAGACCCCGAGATGATTCCGGCCTCCTTCATTTTACGTATTCGCTGATGGACAGCAGTATGAGTCACCTTGCAATGCCGGGCAACTTCTACGTAAGACATGCGTGCATCTGTCATTAATTGTTCTACAATCCTTTTATCGAGGGCATCAAGATGAAAGTTTGACTCCATGGTTTGTTAGATATTAGTTAAAAATGAAAGTTTAAAGCCATTAAAAGATTCAAAATTAAAATAATATTGCAATATTAGTTTCATAATGTTATAAATAGTTACGAATAGTGAAACATGTGGTAGTTTTGCATTCATAAAATTATGCAGGTTAATGACATTGAATATAGAGTTTAAAGTTCAATGTTTAAGGTTGACAGCAAAAACATCTTAACTCAAACCTGCAACCAGTCACAGTATATATAATGTTTAATTACTCAACTCATAAATAATCAGTAACTATACTTAAAAAAAAAACAGTCCTATGAAACACGATCCGTCACGCGCGATTTTTGAAATGAAACAATTTGGTGAATTTGGTGATGTAAATCCATCTATCACCGATTCAGCAACATACACATTTCTGCAGGCCAAAACTATGTCCGATACTTTTCAAGGTGAAGCTGAAGGTTGTTTCCTGTATTCGAGGCATTGGAATCCGAGCAATAAATACCTTGCTGATGTTTTAGCTGCTATGGAAGGCACAGAGGAAGGCTGGGTTACTGCTTCAGGTATGGCTGCTATTACTTCGGCTATTTTGCAGATTTGCAATGCCGGCGATCATATTGTTGCAAGTGTTTCTTCCTATGGCGGAACATTCGCATTTATGCAGAATTACCTGCCTAAATTTAATATTACGACCACTTTCGTTGATATTACTGACCTGGACGCTGTTCGTAAAGCAATTACTCCGGATACAAAAATTATCTATACTGAATCGATGACCAATCCAATGCTTCAGATAGCTGATATCCCTGCTCTGGCTGCAATAGCTAACGAACACAATATCAAACTGATTGTTGACAATACTTTCACCCCGATGATCATTCAGCCGGCTGCATTGGGAGCTCATATTGTTGTTTACTCCATGACAAAGTTTATCAATGGTAAAAATGATTGTGTTGCCGGCGCCATTTGCGGAACGAAAGATTTTATAGCATCACTCATAGATGTAAACAATGGCACAGCAATGCTTTTAGGACCTGCGCTTGATCCACTGCGTTCATCAGGCATACTGAAAAATCTTCATACCCTTCATATCCGGATGCAGCAACACAGCAAAAATGCCATGTATCTTGCTGTAAAAATGAAAGAAGCCGGTTTGCGGATCAGCTATCCCGGATTACCTGAGCATAAAGGCCACGAGTTATTAAAACGTCTGATGAATCCTGATTTTGGATTTGGAGGAATGCTTTCCATTGATATGGGTACGAGTGAAAAAGCTTCACGCTTTATGGAACTAATGGAGATGCATGATGTTGGATATTTGGCTGTTAGCCTGGGTTATTTTAAGACATTATTCAGTAATTCGGGTAAAAGTACATCCAGCGAAGTACCCGAAGATATACAACAAGATATGGGGCTCTCCTCCGGGTTGGTTCGTTTCAGTGTGGGCCTCGATCATGATATTGAACGTACGTGGAAAGGCATTGAGCAATGCCTCACAATGACCGATTAAAATTATAATTTCTTATCTAAGTTTAGAATAGAGGTGTTGCCGGAAATCCGGTTGATGCCTCTTTCTTTTTTTTGCAGATGGAGTTTCGGGAAAATACAATAGTAATTAATTAGCTGTCTCGCTAAAATCGTTTAATTTTGGGTCAATGTTGAGGAGAAAGCAATATTTTTTTGTCTTACTGCTTAAACCTGGTTTATTTTCTTATTTAAAACACTCTTATGTTCAGGTTGATACTCATAGTTGGAGCAGGTGGTTTTCTTGGAACGGTTTCGCGATTCCTTACTTCACGCTACTTTGCAGCAGTTTTCCCTTCCAGTTTCCCTTATGGGACTTTTACCGTGAATATTGTCGGAAGCTTATTGATTGGAATTATTTACGGGATTCTGGAAAAAGGCAGTTTTATATCTTCGGAATGGCGGATGTTTCTCACCGTAGGATTCTGTGGTGGTTTCACCACTTTTTCGGCTTTTGCTGCCGAAAATATTGCAATGCTCAGGGATGCTGAATACTTCAACTTTTTCTTATACACGGGCAGCAGTATTTTTATCGGTTTGCTAGCTGCATTTTTAGGAATTATGCTCATTAAAATCATCTGATTATGGAAACCAACGATAATATAAAGATTTTAAGAATTTATACCAGTTCAACAGATAAGCTGAAGCATACACCTTTATATGAAATGCTTGTGTATGCCGCCAGGCGAAGCGGATTAGCAGGAGCCACTGTTATAAAAGGTGTGATGGGATACGGCAGCAGCAGCGTTGTTCATTCGGCGAAATTCTGGGAAACTAACGATAAACTCCCTGTTGTGGTCGAAATAATAGATGAAAGCGCTAAAATTGATGCTTACTTTGAAGTTATAAAACCACATCTTGAAAGTATGCGGTATGGTTGTTTGGTCACAATTGAAGATGCGCATGTATTGTTGTCGAAAACAGGGAGAAAGAATCTGATTTTTTAATCTCTTTGGGTAAATTCCCCGCCGCTTGCGGCGAATAGAAAATTGTTCCTGGTATACTTCGTCCGCTTGCGGCGAGGTCATTCATTGAAAAAGTAAAAAAATAAAAATTTTTATTATTGAAAACATAATTAGCTGTTTATCTTTATATAAAACATAATAAGTTGGAGTTACCCGGCACGTGTCAGGGGACACGAGTATACCGAATTTTAACACTATATTTTAATGGAACTCAATTGACAGCAAGAGGGTCGAAAATACTTTTAATGGATTATAGTGGTTTCACAATGAGTATTTTCTCACAGTTTACTGTGTCAGTGTACTGACATATACAAATATCTTCACGATTTTCATTAATCAATACGCAATGGTGCACCAACAACCTGCATTTCGTTGTCTGAAAATATCTTAGCTATTTCTTCCTGGTTTGGTTCATGGTCCAAAGCAGCCATGGTAACAAAAAAATCTTCCAGCTTTCCAGCAGGTTGAAGGACAACAGTCATTTTTCCTCTTTCCGAAACCTGTGTCCAGGCATGTGGGATTTTACGCGGTAAAAAGATGCTTTCTCCTTTTGTCAGGTGAAATTTTTCATCTCCTACCTGGAAATAATATGCGCCTTCAATTACATAAAAGATTTCATCCTGTGCATTATGTAGGTGTAATGGCGTTCCCTTTCCCTGTGAAAGTGAGGTCTGTTCAAATATCGCCAATGCTCCGTCAGTGTCACTACCTGAAACTTTTACGTCAAGTATATTCGAGTTTACTCCTTTTAATTTAATATGTCCATGAATCCGGCCTTCATCTGCATTTACCTTAAATGCTTTATTTGTTCCCATAGGTAAGTTGATTTTTATTTTGCCTAAAATAGTTAATGGAAAAATTGTAAGCGCTGTCAGTATAAATGATCCTCGTTTCATTATATTATTTTTTAATAGAGGTTACAGTCTGTTTTATTTAGTTGGATATATCCTTCAAAGTTTAATCAAAACTAGCCCTGTTTAAACTGAATAAGTCTTTTTTATGATGTAACTTTAACTCTGATCTCAAGCTAAATATAATTTATTATCAGCATTAAAAAATCATGTTCAAATTAATGATGCTCTTTAGAGTACAAGAAATAGACTCCGGAAAAATACGAACCATTTTTAGCTGAAAACTGAATTGAATCGCGATCAATCGCAGGCGTACAGAGTATTTAAAACCTAAATAGTAAAGCCTGTACAGTAAAGCCTGATCTAAGAATTAATTACTGATAACATTGAATAATAATAAATGTTCATAATTAACAAAGTAATAACAATAAATTATACCAAAACCCTTTGCTGGCAAGTGCCGCGCGACTTGATATTTTATAATATAAAATGAATCCGGTAACCTGTTTAAACGTCTCAGTATAACACTGGATTTTAATGGAACACAGCTGATAGAAAGGGATCTGTGACTACTTTAAACAGATTATTGCCCTTCCACAATCTTATATCTTCCTCCGTTAACCCATACACAGTCTGATCTTTTAACAATCAGTGTTCAGTATTTACTATATTCTTGGAATACCAGTTAATGGATTGAATTTGCAAGGCTCTTTCTATCAGCCATCAATACTCGAAGGCACAATCAAATCGCTTATAAATTTAAATTTGCAATGGCTGAAGTTTAACTTTGTGTTGCAATTAACATTCGATATTTATTATAGAACTGGCGATACCTCGATAAAGCCAAAATATCCTCTGTTGAGCAGTTTATTATATCCTGTTCTGCGAAAATTGATTTTCTGAATGCTTGTTGTATTCTACACCAATTCATATAGTTTTTGAGATACTTTGTTGAAGCGCC
>JBBQGD010000175.1:0-6916 GCA_038322655.1 Bacteroidales bacterium
GTAATTGTAGTAGTGAATGCTGAATTAGATGTATTGATTAAAAAGACTATTTCTCCTCTCTCGGAAAAGATTATTCTGGTTATTAATGCCAAACCTGAACTGGGTCGTTTTTATTCATTGCAAACCGGCATTAAAAATTTGCAACCTGGCAACTACTGCTTTTTTCAAAATATTGATAACCCGTTTACCTCGGCAAAGCTATTGAGCGAATTGATAATTTATAAAGATGCTGCTGATGTAATAATGCCGGCTTTTCGGGGCAAAACAGGACACCCCGTTTTAATTGGCCCATCGGTTATTTTTAAAATATTCTCTGAACCAGATCCCGGGAGAAGGATAGATTTGTTTCTTAAAAAACAGAATGTGAAGACTATAGATACATCGGATCAAAATATTCTGGTAAATATTAATTCGCAGGAAGACTACCTGCGACTTGGAAGGAATATATAATTTGACACACAGCCATATTTTGAAAAAAAAATATCATGATGGCTAACTTTTTCAGGAATGCAAATTAGTACATGTTTGGATCTATTAACTTTTAAACTTATGCAGTTATATTCCGTTGAATTGAATAAAAATATACACAGTCTAAATTGTTTCATTTGGAAGTTTCAAAATAATACTGCTTATTTGGTGTCTAAATAATTGAAAAAGAATAGGATATATAATTTTACTTCCATTTTTTCTTTTAAGTGAATTACGTAAAAACAGCTAAAACGAGCTGAAAAACCGTATAAAATGTTGAGCTTATAAAAATAGAACTTAATTTTGCATTCACAAACACAATCTGTATGTCAGGCATTTTATCAAACAGTATTATTAGCTTAATTATTCTCCTCCTTTGGAATTGCAGGGTGAGTTAGGAACGTTGTTTGTAAAAAAATAAAACAGAAAGCCTCTCTCACTTGAACTGAGAGGGGCTTTTTGATGTAAGGATACCACTTGAATGCGAATGAATTTTGAATCGGATCAATCATTTTTGAAAAATGGTGTTTAATTATAGCACTTTATACTTTTTTGAGCAGCAATCAGCTTAGAAATAAAATTTGATCTCAAACCACATTATAAACTAACTAAATAGTAATGCAGATTCCACTCCGTAGCGATACATCCACTAAAGGCCGTAAAATGGCGGGAGCCCGCAGCCTTTGGCGTGCAAACGGCATGAAAGAAGAGCAATTCGGTAAACCGCTTATTGCAATTGCAAATTCGTTCACACAGTTTGTGCCCGGCCATGCGCATTTGCATTCAATCGGGCAACATGTTAAAGGGTTAATTGAAGCACAGGGCTGTTTTGCCGCCGAATTTAATACAATAGCCATCGACGATGGGATTGCCATGGGTCACGACGGAATGCTATATTCATTGCCTTCGCGCGACCTGATTGCCGATAGTGTTGAATATATGGTGAATGCGCATAAAGCAGATGCCCTTATCTGCATCAGCAACTGTGATAAGATAACTCCCGGAATGCTGATGGCTGCCATGCGGTTAAATGTGCCCACAATTTTTGTTTCCGGCGGACCTATGGAAGCAGGTATTATGGGCGATCGCAAACTCGACCTGGTGGATGCCATGGTTATGGGTGCCGACGAAAGTATCAGCGATACTGACCTGGCAAAAGCGGAACAGGCGGCATGCCCTACCTGTGGTTCCTGCTCCGGAATGTTTACAGCCAATAGTATGAATTGCCTTACCGAAGCTTTGGGTTTATCCTTACCAGGCAATGGGACCGTAGTTGCCACGCATGCCAACAGGCTTAAACTTTTTGAAAAAGCTGCCGGACGTATTGTTGAGATGGCACGTGAATACTATGATAATGGAAATGAAACTGTGTTGCCACGACAGATTGCATCAAAAAATGCTTTCATGAATGCCATGACACTGGATATTGCCATGGGTGGATCAACGAATACAGTGCTTCATCTTCTGGCTATTGCACACGAAGCCGGAGTTGATTTCACCATGAAAGATATTGATGAGCTTTCGCGAAAAACGCCGAATCTCTGTAAAGTTTCACCCAGTTCGAATTACCATGTGGAAGACGTTAACCGTGCCGGGGGAATCCTGTCGCTGCTTGGTGAATTAAACAGGGCAAACCTTCTCGATACTACAGCCTACAGAGTTGATGGCTTAACATTGAAACAAGCCATTAATGATTTTGATATTGTAAGTCCTGAAGTTACCGCTGAAGCTCTTGATATTTTCAGCAGTGCACCGGCTCATAGAATCAACCTTGTAATGGGATCGCAGACTACCCGTTATTTAAAACTTGATGATGACCGGGTTTCGGGCTGTATCCGCAGTGCCGAGAATGCATATTACAAGGATGGTGGATTAGCCGTTCTTTATGGAAATATCGCTTTGAAAGGCTGCATAGTAAAAACCGCCGGAGTGGATCCTTCACTTTATCATTTCGAAGGCCTGGCCAGGGTATTTGAATCGCAGGATGAAGCCGTTTATGGAATATTAGGCGGCAAGGTAAATGAGGGAGATGTTGTGGTGATCCGTTATGAAGGCCCGAAAGGCGGTCCCGGGATGCAGGAAATGCTTTACCCGACTTCCTACCTGAAAACATTGAAACTGGATAAAGACTGCGCATTAATTACGGACGGCCGTTTTTCGGGAGGAACCTCCGGGCTTTCCATCGGCCACGTGTCGCCTGAAGCTGCTGCAGGTGGCGAAATCGCCTTAATCCGGGATAATGATACCATTATAATAGATATCGCCAAACGCTCCATCGATCTGAAAGTGAGTGATCAAGAATTGAAACATAGAAAGGAAACGGAAAAGTTAAGGGCAAAAGATGCTTATACTCCGCAAGCCAGGAAAAGAAATATTTCGGCTGCCCTTAAAATTTATGCCATGCACGTTTCTTCAGCCGACAAAGGTGCTGTAAGAATAATAGATTAGTTGATTATCAGATTAAAAACCAGGAGTATACTTCTAAAAGTCAAATAAATTAATCCAGTAAATAACAACCAATTGAAACAATTATGACGGCTAGAGAAAAAGAAACCAAAAGGTCACAGCAGCAGGATGTTGAAATTACAGGTAGCGAAGCTGTTATCCGTTCTTTGATTGCTGAAGGTGCAGAAGTTATTTTCGGTTATCCCGGTGGTGCCATTATGCCAGTATATGATGCTTTGTACGATTATCGTAATGCGCTAAGGCATATCCTCACAAGGCACGAACAAGGTGCAGTGCATGCCGCACAGGGTTATGCCCGTGTTACCGGGAAAGTTGGTGTTTGTATTGCCACTTCCGGTCCCGGTGCCACCAACCTGATGACCGGAATTGCTGATGCCCAGATTGATTCAACTCCTTTAGTCTGTATCACCGGCCAGGTTACTTCAGGATTACTTGGGACTGATGCTTTCCAGGAATCGGATGTTATAGGGATTTCCATGCCTGTTACTAAATGGAACTTCCAGATCACTTCAGCGGAAGATATTCCCGAAGCTATTGCCAAGGCTTTTTATATTGCCGCTTCCGGCAGACCGGGACCGGTTTTGCTTGATATTACTAAAGACGCACAGTTTGGTAAGGTGAAGTACAAATATGCCAAATGCCACAAAATCAGAAGTTATGTTCCTGAATATCCTGTAAATAAAGAGAAATTGGCTGAGGCAGCAACATTGATAAATGATGCAAAAAAACCTTTCCTGATCTTCGGGCAGGGTATTATGCTGGGAGAAGCAGAAAAAGAACTAAAAAGTTTCATTGATAAAACCGGCATTCCTGCTGCCTGGACTCTGCTCGGACTTTCAGCGCTGAACAGCGATCACCCTTTAAATGTCGGAATGTTGGGTATGCACGGTAACTATGGTCCGAATATTAAAACCAACGAATGCGATTTGCTGATAGCTGTTGGGATGCGATTTGATGACCGCGTTACGGGAACACTTAAAACCTATGCAAAGCAGGCAAAAATTATTCATATTGAAATTGATCCTGCTGAAATCAATAAAAATGTAAAAACGGATGTAGCCTTGTTGGGAGATGCCAAGAAAATACTCAGGCTGTTGACCCATATTGTTAAGCCGAATAAGCACAAAGAATGGGTTAAAGAATTCAAACAGGCCCACGCAATTGAAGACAAAAAGGTTATCCACTCTGATTTATATCCCGAAAAACCCGGCCTCACAATGGGTGAAGTCATCCGTAGAGTTTCAGAATATACAAAAAACGGGGCTGTTATCGTTTCGGATGTGGGCCAGCACCAGATGGCAACTGCACGATATTCAAAGTTTACACAGGCACGAAGTCATATAACTTCAGGGGGGCTGGGAACCATGGGATTTGGTTTACCTGCGGCTATCGGTGCCAAATTAGGTGAACCTAACCGCGAAGTTGTGGTGTTTTCCGGGGATGGCGGTTTTCAAATGACGATACAGGAATTGGGCACTATAGCCCAGGAGAAATTGGCTGTAAAAATGGTAATCCTGAATAACCATTTCCTCGGAATGGTGCGTCAATGGCAGGAACTCTTCTTTGAAAAAAGATATTCATTCACCGAAATTCTGAGCCCTGATTTTGTTAAAGTAGCTGATGCTTATGGTATTCCGGGAAACTTAGTGTCGACCCGCGATAAGCTTGATGATGCAATAAAAGTTATGTTTGAAACCAAAGGACCTTATTTGTTGGAGGTTAACATTGAAAAGGAGGATAACGTCTTCCCCATGGTTCCTGCAGGAGCATCCGTTTCCGATATCCTGCTGAGTCCTGAAGATGCTATAAAATAGATGTTTAACAGTTTAACTTCCGAACCAATGAAACAGGAATATATTATATCGGCATACAGCGAAAATCATATCGGTTTACTTAATCGTATTACCATCATTTTTACACGTCGTAAAGTTAATATCGAGAGTCTTACTGTTTCTGAATCAGCCCTTAAAGGCATTTCGAAATTTACTATCGTGGTAAACGAAACAAAAGACAAGGTAAGTAACATTGTAAAGCAGATCGACAAGCAGATTGAAGTACTCAAGGCATTTTATCATACAAACGATGAAATGATTTTTCAGGAAATTGCTTTGTACAAAGTGCCAACGGCGCCTATTATGGAAAGCGACCAGATTGAAAGACTGATCCGCAGCCACAATGCCAGGATCCTCGAAATAACCCCGGAATACACTGTAATAGAGAAAACCGGGCATAAGGAAGAAACCCAGGAATTGTTCACTAAGTTAAACCAGTTTGGCGTTCTTCAGTTCATCCGGTCGGGAAGAATAGCCATAACCCGCTCACCCATCGAAAAACTCTCGGAATTTCTGAAGGAAAGAGATGCCCTGTTGGCGAAAGTTGAGTTAAAGGGTAAGATTTCAAAGATGTAAGAACTGAATTATTCAAAAGATAATTGTAAAATGAAAAAGGAATTTATAATAACAACTTACAGCGAGAATCATATCGGTTTAACGAACCGCATTACCATTATTTTCACCCGCCGGAAAGTGAATATCGAAAGCCTTACAGGTTCCGAGTCAGCATTGCCGGGAATTCATAAAATAACGATTGTTGTAAACGAAGAAGAAGAAAAAATTAAAAACATTGTCAAGCAGATTGACAAACTGGTTGATGTTCTCAAATCATTTTATCATACGAATGAAGAAATGATATACCAGGAGATAGCCTTGTATAAAGTGCCTACACAGGCTTTGCTGGATAGTAATGAGATAGAAACCATGATCAGGAACCATAATGCGCGTATCCTGGAAATTACCCCGGAATTCACAGTTATCGAAAAAACGGGTCATAAGGAGGAAACACAGGCTCTTTTCCAGGGGCTGAATAAGTTTGGAGTGTTACAGTTTATTCGTTCAGGCCGTATTGCAATAACCCGCTCACGCATCGAAAAATTATCTGAATTCCTGAAAGAAAGGGATGAAATCCTCCTTAAGGTTGAGTCACGGAATGCACTAAGAAATTCAATTTGAAGAAAGTAGAATTATCAGAACAATACAATTTAAATTATTTTAAATAAATCAAAAACAATGACAAAAATTAAATTTGGATCAACAGAAGAAAATGTGGTAACCCGCGAAGAGTTTCCTTTGGTAAAAGCAGTGGAAACGCTTAAAAATGAAACCATAGCAATAATCGGGTATGGCGTTCAGGGCCCCGGTCAGTCATTAAATCTTCGCGACAACGGTTTTAACGTGATCATAGGTCAGCGTAAAGGTTCCAAATCGTGGGACAAAGCTGTTAAAGATGGCTGGATTCCGGGTAAGACATTATTCGAAATTGAAGAAGCATGCCAGCGTGCTAGTATTATCCAGTATTTGTTGTCCGACGCGGGTCAGATCACATTATGGCCTACCATAAAGAAAAACCTCACACCAGGGAAAGCGCTGTATTTCTCGCATGGTTTTGGAATAACCTACAAGGAGCGTACCGGCATTATTCCTCCTGCTGACGTTGATGTTATCCTTGTAGCACCAAAAGGTTCAGGTACCAGCCTCAGGCGTATGTTTTTACAGGGCCGTGGTCTAAATTCAAGTTATGCTATTTTCCAGGACGCTACAGGCCGTGCATTCGAACGCGTCGTTTCATTAGGCATAGGCGTTGGATCAGGATATCTTTTCGAAACCGACTTTAAACGTGAAGTATTTTCGGATCTTACCGGTGAACGCGGTACTCTGATGGGAGCCATACAGGGAATTTTTGCAGCACAATACGATGTTTTACGCAGCAAAGGACACAGCCCTTCCGAAGCTTTTAACGAAACTGTAGAAGAATTAACACAAAGTCTGATGCCGCTGGTAGCCGAAAACGGTATGGACTGGATGTATGCCAATTGCTCAACTACAGCACAACGCGGAGCCCTCGACTGGTGGAAGAAATTCCGTGATGCAACCAAGCCTGTATTTGAAGAGTTGTATAAAGAAGTAGCAAGCGGCAACGAGGCACA
>JBBQGD010000176.1:0-6889 GCA_038322655.1 Bacteroidales bacterium
CAACAAGATTAAAAAATAAAATCGATCCGGAAATATAAAATACTTGTTCAAACAGTAAAAATTATCGTCAAAACAAGTGGGTCAAATTCAATTTAAAGTTGGTAATCATTGTTTACCTGATATTTATTTTAATCACAGAAAAGGACATTAAAGAATAATGCCCTGATTCAACAAAAAATATTTGACCAGGTTTTTTTCAGTTCACGCTTTGTACCGGGAAGAATATTGCTTTTATTTATGAGCTTTACGATAAGCCCGTTTCCATGCACGCCTGGCCCAGTAATGTCTGCGCCAATATTTGCCCCAAAAAATACCCGACCAGATACGTTCGTGTATGTAATAGATCACCAGCTTGACACCAAATTCAAGAATTGCAAAAAAACTGGCATTGCCAATACTTTCGGATAATGAAAGGCTTTGATATTCATGCGAATAGATGAAAATTGCCAGAAACATTGCACCCGATGCAAAAACCCTGTATGTAATTGTCTTAAGAATACTTCGCTGAGGACTATCACGAAGAATTGTTTCTATTTCAGGCGAATCATCAACAGGTAATTTTAGCTTAGTCATCTATAATTTTTTGATTTACAAAAATATGAATTATTTTTAAATCTGTTACATGGATTATGAATTAACGAAATGTGCTTTTACGGCATTAAGCAAAGAATCGTGAAGCAAAGTGTTAGAGGCCAGAAGCTCTGAACCAAAAATATAGTCGTCACCTCCTTTAAAATCTGTTACTGTGCCGCCTGCCTGTTGAACAATAAATGTGCCGGCAGCAACATCCCAGGCATGCAATCCATATTCATAAAAACCTTCATATCGTCCGCAGGCCGTATAGGCAAGATCAACTGCAGCAGAACCCAACCTCCGCAAACCGGAAGTATTTCTTGCGAACCATGTGAAGAGATCGATATAACCGTCGAGCCTGCCAAAGTCACTATATGGGAATCCGGTTGCGAGTAAGGTGCTTTTCATTTCTTTCTGGTCCGAAACGCGAATTTCATTTTCATTCAAAAAAGCGCTGCCTCCTTTCCAGGCATAGAAACATTCATCCAGGTTGGGTTCGTAAACCACCCCGATTACAATCTTATCATCTTCCATCAGGGCAATGCTCACCGAATACAGCGGTATATGATGAAGAAAGTTGGTTGTACCATCCAATGGGTCAACAATCCAGTTAAAATGTTCGCCGCGATAAGTAGCAGTTTGCTCCTCAGTGACAAATCCTGATTCGGGCAATATCTCAGCAAGTCTTTTAACGATAAGCATTTCAGCGGCTTTGTCAACATAACTCACAAAATCGTGCAGGCCTTTTACTTCTATATCTGAAACTTTTACTTTGTTGATTTCTTCCAGGAAAAATTTACCGGTTTCTTTTGCAAGGGCGATAACTTCGAAGGTAAGGGATTTATAGTCCATTTTATGTTATTTAGAGATTAATGGAAAGGGTGAGATTTAGAGGCCATTCGGTAGTCATTCAGAGGTCATTCAGTGGATAATTAGAATCATGATTTTGAAAAGAAGGATTAACCACAAATTGTTTTCTATTCACGGCTTTCAATTCCGGATTTATATCGTTTTGTAAAATAGATCATTACAGCAATTCCGATTATAATTAGAAGAGTTGAGATCATTTCAGCCTGTGTAAGCTGCATGCCAAAAATGTTGTGTTTGTGATTGACCCTGATCTTTTCGATAAAAAAACGCTCAACTCCATTTAAGATCATAAAAAGCCCGAAAAGTGCGACAGGTGCATGTATCTTTTCCCTCTTAATCCACAAAAATCCAAACGAAACAAATGAAATTATGGATTCATAAAGTGAGGTGGGGAAAACGGGGTCGGCAAGTACTTTGCAGTTTGCTCCATGACAACCGGCGATGGCAATACCTTGATTAGCAACATTATGAGGGTAATCCGAAGCCCATAACCAGTCAGGAATCCATGAAAGCCAATGTGGCTGAGCAAGGGTATTTACAATTCCCCAGCATCCGTCGCCCGAAAAATGACATCCTAGTCGCCCGATTGCATACCCGATCATAATAACAGGAGCTGTGCTGTCGATTACATGCTTCCAGTCAAGTTTCAGAACCCTTACATACTGCAACATTACGATGACTGTCACGATAAATCCGCCATAAAATGTTAATCCGCTGAATGATAACAGGCTGTGAACCGGGTTGCTCAAAAAACCGCTGAAATTGTCGATAATATCAAACAATTTGGAACCAATAAGGGCTGCAACAATTGCAACAACCAAAAGATTCCAGGTGTTTTGATGAGGTTGTATGATTTCTTCTGTAATTTCATCAGCAGTCGTTCTTGCTGAAAACCATTTATACAAATGATAAGTTAATGAAACAGCCGCAATAATCAGTAAAGCTGCGACACTCCCCTTTCCAGAAAAAATATACTGCTGCGGATTTAGAGCAAACTCGCGGTATTGAAAAATGATTCCAAAAAACTTCCAGCCAATGAAGGATGATAATATTATAGCCGGAATTATCTCGAACCATGTCGCAATTTTATTAGAATGTATAATAGAAGTCCTGGGCTTAAGTAAGCCTTCCTTTTCTTTGCGTTTTAACTCTGAACGAAGCACAAATCCACCCACCACAAATCCAATCGTAAGGAAAAAACCATACGTCTGGATCGGCAAATTTATATGACTACCAAACAGGTAGTTTATCATATCTGAGAATTTGGGAAACATTTGGGTAAAGGGTTTGGGGTTTAGGGGTTAGGTTTTAGGAAAAGATGTGACAAGGAGAATGGAGACAGGGAGATGGGAGACAGGGAGACAAGGAGACAAGGGGACAAGGGGAATGATAGAATAAAATCGTTTCGAAGTGTAAAGAAATTTTTAGTTTTTACTTTATAAGAATGTAGTAATTATACAAACTCAACACTACAGGAATCATTATTGTTTACCGAAATTATTTTCACTTTTGTGATCTGATTAATGAGAGACGAATCGTAAGGGGTACGTACTTTTACATAGTTCCCAGTAAACCCATGCATAAATCCGTTGATGTTATCCGATTCCCAAAGGACTTCAGCTGTTTTACCGATTTGCTGATTATAAAAGTGACTCTTTTTCGTTTCTGAAAGTTCGTGCAAAAGTTGGCTCCGGCGGTGTTTTTCCCGTTCATCAACTTTTACTTCCATCTGAAGCGCTTTTGTTCCGGGGCGTTCGGAATAACTAAATACATGAAGGTAAGTAACATCAAGGCTCTTGATAAAATTATAGACATCTTCAAAATCATCATTTGTTTCGCCGGGAAAGCCTACAATAACATCAGCAGCTATGCAGGCATCAGGCATCAGTTCTTTAATTCGCTTCACTCTGTTAGCAAATACTACCCGAAGGTATTTGCGTTTCATGAGTTGCAAAATCTTATCACTCCCACTTTGCAAAGGAATATGAAAATGAGGAAGCAATTTCTCTGATTTCGAAACCAGTTCGATGATAGTGTCATTCAACAATTCCGGTTCGATTGACGATATGCGGATACGATCAATCCCTTCAAGCTGAGCAAGCTGAGTAAGTAAGTCCAGGAATGTCTCATTATTCTGCCGTCCAAAGTCACCAATGTTAACACCGGTCAGAATAATTTCCTTCAATTCAGTAGCTGCAATTTCGCGTGCCACTTTCATAGTATTTTCAACACTTTCGCTGCGGCTTCGTCCGCGCATGAATGGAATGCTGCAATACGTACAGAAATAATCACATCCATCCTGTACCTTGAAAAACGAACGGGTACGATCGCCCATGGAATATGATGGAATAAATTCGCGTGTTTTGTTTATTTCCGAAACATAAGATTCATGATGACCATATGCATGATTTTCATCACCCTGACTTTTAATAATTTCTCCCAGCCTGAATTTATCGTTATTTCCAAATACCCAACTAACACCTTCCATATTACTGAACATTTCCGGATTTGCCTGAACTGCACATCCTATCACAGCAACATTAGCTTCAGGATTGCGCTTATGGGCCTGCTTTACTGCTGTTTTACACTTTTTTTCAGCAATAGATGTAACCGAACAGGTATGTACTACATAAAAGTCAGCTTGTTCGTCAAAATCGACCACCTCAAAATCATCTATTCCGAATTGCCTTGAAATGGTGCTGGTTTCTGAAAAATTAAGTTTACAGCCTAAGGTATGAAATGCGATACGCTTTTTAGGAGTCATGGTACAAAGGTACGGAATTTGGATTTTCTATTTTCGATTTCGGAATTCGGATTTCAAATGATTCTATTTCGATGATCCCAGGGCTGATAATTTCCGAAGTTTCCAGTGTCAGACACCCTGTTGGTGTGCAGACACTAACGTTATTCACTTTCATCTAACAAGAAAGCTATTAACTGAAATACAGCAATATATGAGTTCTATTATTTCAATGTATTTCAACTTATTTCAATACATTTCGAATCCTAAAGTTAGTTCCTGTTTGTGCCATTGCTATATGGTGGTTGTCTTTTCACTCTTCACTTTTTATTTTTCACTTTTCACTAATCTCTTCTCTCTCCACTGGCTATATTGTTGAATTACAATACCCAAAACGATAATCGCAAGTCCGAGTACGGTTGAAGGAAGAATCTTTTCACCGACAAAAATCGAAACCATTATCAGCGAAATAAACGGTGAAATGAAAACCAGGTTGGAAACCCTGGCAGTATGGGTTGATAATTTTAATGCTGTAAGCCACAATACAAAAGTCAGCCCCATCTCGAATATTCCAATATAAATAGCGCCAACCAACCCACTAGCCGATGGCACAATGATATTGTTTTTATAAATATTCCAACTCAGTATGTAAAGTGCTCCGAATGCAAAATTGACAAACATTTTAACAATGGCTTCACGGGGATCTTTCATATTTATGATCCAGAATGAAGCCCAGAAAAATGCACTGCTGATAGCAAAAATTACACCTTTTGTGTCCGAAAACCTGAATTCAGTAAAATTTCCATGACAGGCTATTAAAACCGTGCCGGCAAAACTAACGACGATAGCAATCACACTCAACAAGTTAATATGTTGTTTCAGGAAGATAATTGAGAAAATAACCAGCACAACGGGCCATATATAATTCAATGCAACCCCTTCCTGTGCAGGAATAAGGTTATAAGCCTCAAACAAAACCAGGTAATATAGGAATGGATTAAACAGTCCCATCAGTGCTGAATTAAGCATCTGTTTCAAGGTTAACTTTTTAAGGATATTTATTTTACCCTTAACCAGGACCACTGTTCCCAGGAATATAAACGCAGTAAAAGTTGCAATTAGTAATAGCATTCCTGGATTCAAGTATCTCAGTGTCAACTTGAAAGCTGTTCCCATTGTCGACCAGAATGCAATTGAAATAAGTGCAAGGATGTATGCTTTGGATTGATTGTGCATTGCTGTATAATTAGTCTGAATGAGAAATTATTTAGTGTGCAAAATTACAAGCTATATTCCAACAATCATAATATGCATTTTTGTAATCCTAACTTAAAAAAGTTATATTACTTTTGATATAAATATCTATTATTCAGACTGTTTATTGATTTAGATGTGAAAGTGTAAAGTTCTTGCACAGGAAGTTTAAATTACTAATTTTGCCCCTTCTTTTAAAATCGCGCTTGATAGATTATATGTTTATCATACATAGATTGTATACTATCAAAAGAATTGATACGGGCAGCTATAGTCTGAAACGATGAACCTGTCAACAAAAATTAAAAACAAATATTTTTATTTATGAAAAAACTTGCAGTCATTGCCTTTGGCGGAAACGCTTTACTTCGCGGAGACCAGGTAGGCACTATCGAAGAACAGGAAAGAAATGCCTTTGAAACTTGTGAACGCATGCTCACTCTTATTGACCGCGGATACAATGTGGTTCTCACTCACGGAAACGGTCCTCAGGTTGGTAATATATTACTTGCAAATGCAGCTGGAAAACAGGTTTATAACCTGCCAGAAATGCCTCTCGATATTTGCGTTGCTTACTCACAAGGATTTATTGGTTATATTCTTGAGCAGCAAATGCGGAACGTGCTTCGTGCCCACGACCTCGACCGGGATGTTATCACTATTATAACCCAGGTTCTGGTTGATCGCGATGATGTCGCATTTGAAAACCCGACCAAACCTATCGGCCCTTATTATACTAAGGAAGCAGCTGATCGAATGACTGCTGAAAACGGCAGCATTTTTAAAGAAGATCCCCGCGGGCGAGGGTGGCGTAAAGTAGTGGCCTCACCCAAGCCATTGGTAATCAGTAATCAACGCTCCATCGAGCGCATTGCCCGCGACGGACAAATTGTTATCGCCGTAGGAGGTGGAGGAATCCCAGCTTTTTATGTTGCCGAAAACAAACTCCAAGGCATTGATGCTGTAATAGATAAAGATTTGGCTTCAGCGCTTCTTGGTGGCAACATCAGTGCTGATAAACTCTTTATCCTGACCGATGTTCCAAAAGTTTGCATCAATTTCAATACTCCCCAGGAAAAAGCACTCGATCGTATGAGCGTAAAACAGGCCAAGCAGTACCTGGCCGAAGGTCATTTTGCCGAAGGCAGCATGGCTCCTAAAATTCGCGCAGCTATTCACTTTGTGAAACACACCAGCCGCGATGCTATTATCACTTCAGCTAATTTATTGGGTGTTGATGATGGCGGAACCAGGATTACGATCGTATAGTATGCGAGAGTGTTCTAGATTTGAATAAAGTTTTCTTTACTAATTTACGAATGAAGAGGTACGACATACGATTGAGGCAGATTATACCTATGATCACAAAACGTAGCTTATAATGCGATTTAAAATTCGTTAATCGTAAATCATCATTCGTAAATCGTAAATTTGCAGGTATCAAAGTAAATT
>JBBQGD010000177.1:0-6869 GCA_038322655.1 Bacteroidales bacterium
TTTACTTTCAGGTTGTTTTATTGAAAACAGATGCTGTTCAAGTTCAGCGTGGTTTGCCGACAGCCATTCAATCAGGCGGTAGCCGTTGTGATTGGATAATTCTTTTTCAGGCAGCATAAAACTGGCTTCCACCTGTTTCAGATTCAGCGATTTCAGAAAAGTTGCCTGCACTGCTTCCCACACCAGGTTTCGCTTAAAGCGGTTAAAAATAAACCCGTTTTCATCAGCAATCAGATTGGTAAATGTTTTTTGCGGATTATTTGCCAAAAGCACTTTGTCGCCATATTGAAACGAAAGTATCAATACTTTTTGGTCCTGCCATCCATCTTCCACCGAAAGAATTGCCTCCGGTACCGGTTGCAGGTTATTTATCTGAAAACCTTCGGCTTCAATATCGCAGCGGTTTGCGATTTTGCGGATAAATGTGCTGAAATATTTGTATTCTATTTTTTTAGGTATAGTTACGAACTCTTTATTTTTGAAAGGGATTAGTAGTTTGCCGTTTATGTTTTCGGGAAACCGGTATAATTTATTTTTGCTTAAATACCAGCAAGGATCGTTTACAAGGATTTTATTCCCGGGCCTGTTCAGCACAATTTCCCTGTTGGAATGAAATGCCCGCAGCCTGTAATTGGTGCCTTCGTCGGTTCGCGTAAAACTGAGCCTGGCTTGCGGGCTTTCGTCTTCAATTATTATTTGCTCTTCAGGATGTAAGTTTGAACTCTCGCTTTCGTAAAAAGGAATATCATTATCATGAAGTACTTCAATAATTCTGGCGAGTTTTCGCTCCACAAACGGCCTGATCAGCTCTTCAAGCAATTTAGCATCAAGATTTGTAAAGAAATCCTTCGGGGTTTGGCTTTTCTTTGAAAATTGTTTGAGGATTGCCTGGTTCGAGAACTGTTCAGTGAGATTTATAAATTCTGTTTCGGGTATGGTTAAATCAGGATACAACTTAATATTAAGAGAAGACAACCTTTCGTGTACAGTAATAAAATTATCGTTTTCCCTGAAGCATGAATAAGGCAATATTACGTAACCAATTGGCTTTATGAATGATAGTATTGCTACAACAAATGTTTGCTCTTCCATTACGATAATTGATGACTGGATCCGGGAGTACTGCATTTAATGCAATTCAGTGCACAAATGTAAGAGTATAAAAAATGCGGTTTTGGTAAAAGAGCAAATGAAACCTGAAAAATTGATGTAAAATTGAGGTCCTGACAGTTATCAGCATAGTATAATTGAGCTGGTAAAACCCTAAAAATAAAGAAGCCGGCTTAAAAACCGGCTTCTGATTTTTAAACTAATAAGGCTTAATAATATCCCTCATTCTGCTGACCGGCGATTGCCGGGTTAGCAGCTATTTCCCTTGCCGGAATAGGATAAACCAGTTTTGGATCGTTGTAAGGTAATGACCCTATACTGAGTTTTAACCGTTTCATATCATGAAGTTTAAATCCTTCATCTGCCAGTTCCAATCTACGTTCAAGAAGAATATCGTTGAGAGTAACTAATAATTTCCCAATAAGACCGGCTCTTTCGTGTACCATATTGTAGTCGTTCAATGGAGTATCTCCAATAGATGTACCAAGTCGTTGGTTACATTCAGCTCTTACCAGGTACATTTCGGCCAGGCGGAACAAGTTAACAAGCCCATATTGATTATTCCATTTTCCGGATCTATAGCCATCATTACCAACCCAGAAGAAAGCAAGACGATCATCATTAGCCGAATACAAATCAAGATGTTTTTGCATAATTTCAATATCTCCGTCTCTTCCGCCATATTCTGTGGTTGACCAGAACTCTGTCATCTGGTTAATCCCGTCTGCAGGAATAAACTTTGTGGCGAAAATATCTTCAGATGTATATTCTGAATTATTAAATTCCTGACCATAGGTGGTTGTTAGCCAATACAAACCGGAACCAATTACCAGGTTAGCTGCATCACGTGCTTTGGCATAGTCTCCTTTTTGAAGATATACACGAGCCAGTAAAGCATTTGCAGCGCCTGAGGTGGCATAGTACCCATTCTTTTCAGGAAGTTCCGATGCAGCCGTCACCAAATCATCAATGACCCTTGTGTAAACCTCTTCAACTGTATTGCGTCCTACACTGTTTTCTCCGGTTATTCCGCGTGTAGGCTGAAGAATAAGAGGAATACCGTATTGCGAATTTGCAACACCGGGTTCGTAAGCTTTTGCATAAAAACGTACCATGTCAAAAAACATCATGCTGCGCAGGAATAATGCTTCTCCTTCAATTCTTCCTCTGTCTTTCTCATTAACAACTTCCAATGCTGAAAGCACATTGTTGCAAACATTTACGCATTCATAACTATTTAACCATTGGCTTGTAATGTCGCCATTTGCAGGTATGGTGGCATGGTTATAAATTTCGCGGGGGCCATTATATGTGCCCTGCCAGGAGATTTCGCCATCAGCACCTGTGAGTTCTGAATTGCGCAGGATGCAGCCACCATAAATAGCACTATACCTGATTGTTCTGTATGCACCTACCATCACAATTTTCACATTAGCATCGGAGGTTAAAGCCTGACTTTCATCGAGAGATTGCTGAGGCTTCAGATTGAGATATTTCTCGCACGAACTGGCCACGACCAGTATCGCTATTATTGCAAGTATTGTTTTTATTTTTTTCATAACGTTTATGTCTTTTATAAGTTTATAATCCAATGTTTATCCCTAATGTAATTGATCTGGGTTGAGGCGCGGAATAAAAATCAACCCCCGACACAACATTGTCAACAGCGAAGTCTGTGGAAACTTCCGGATCCCATCCTGTGTATTTTGTAAAAGTCAGGAGGTTCTGGCCCTGGATGTATATTCTCAAATTGTCCAAATGCGCTTTGCTCATCCAGTCTTTTGGAAAGACATAGGCAAGCATGAGTGAACGAAGTTTGATATATCCACCATCTGACAGATACCGGCTGTTACGGCCTTCGTCGCCATTACTATAACCTAAGCGGGATTGCGGAACATTGGTTATCTGGCCTGGTGTTGACCATGCATTCGCCTGGTCCGTGAGTTGGTTGTCGTACCATGCTGCATTGGCAGCCATATAGGTATCGCCCGACAAGTGAATCTTATTACCTCCTACACCCTGGAATGTGAATGACAATTCAACACCTTTATATTGAAAGGTATTGGTTAAAGCTCCCATATAATCCGGAGTAGGATGACCCAAAACAACAAAATTTACTGCATTGAAATCATTGGTAGTAGCTGTTGGATTAACAATGTTTCCATTTGCATCAGTTTCATTTATGTACCAGATGGCATCTCCGTTTGCCGGATCAACACCTGCATATTCAGCCCCGTAAAAAACTCCTAAAGGCTGACCAACTTTAACAACATTCATAAAACGCGAACTGCCAGGATCAATAATATCCTGTCCGCCAAGGTCGGTTACAGTGTTTTTGTTTACGGAAAAGTTAAATGAGGTATTCCACTGAAATTCACCGGTAAGGTTCGAAGTGTTTAATACGAACTCCCAACCTTTATTTTCAACAGCGCCAACATTGCGGGTTTGAGTAGAGAAACCACTGGTGCCGGGAACAGGCACGTCCAATAAAAGGTCACTGGTCTTCTTTACATAATAATCGATTTCTCCTGAAAGCCTGTTCTTGAAAAGACCAAAGTCCAATCCGAAATCCAGTTGCCTGGTACTCTCCCAGCTAAGGTCAGGATTTGGTATTTGTGATGGAATAAAACCGGGTTCACCGTTATAAGGTGTAACCCCATATAATCCGAGGTGAGTGAAATTTCCAATTCCGGCATTTCCTGTTTTACCATAACTTGTTCTTAATTTCATGAAACTAATAGTTTTGCTGGATGAAAGGAACTCTTCTTTTGTAAGTACCCATCCGACAGATAAAGCCGGGAAATATCCGGTTCTGTTATCAGCTCCGAAACGTGATGATTGGTCAATACGTCCTGCCAGTGTTACAAGGTATTTGCTCTTATAATCAAAGGTAGCCCTCGAAAAGTAGGATAAGAAAGCATACTCTGTTAAAGTTTGCGAACCATCGGTTATCAGACCGGCGCTGGCTAATGTTTTTAAATCGTCGGTTGGGAAATTCTGTCCTTCTACCCAGGTATTATCCACCGAAGTCTTCTGAAACTCAGTTCCCAGAACGGCACTTAAACCAAAATCACCGAAATTATTCAGGTAATCCAGGTACGATTTTGTGATCAGGTTTTGTGTTTGCGCATAGTTTGAAAAGGCATACCCGTTAATACCTTGTCCGGCATCTGTCTTTTGACCATACCGGCTGTTTTCCTTCATGTTATAGAGGTCAAAACCGAATTCGTTATGCCATTTCAGGCCCTTGTAAAGCAAAAAGTTTAAATAACCATTAGTAACAGTGCGGGTTTCGAGAATGTTTCTATGAGCATATTCAACATCTATCAAACCATTGTAATAGGTTGTAGTTGGTGTGCCATATAAATTACCCGCTAAATCCCTTACAGGGGTAATAGGAGACAAGGCTACCAATTGCATGGGTGTTGAAAAAGCATTATCAGTTGATACCTGTGCTATATCGGTACGTGCCAGACTCAAAGTAAAGCCCAGGTCTATATATTTGTTAACCTTATTGTCTACATTCAACCTGCCGCTGAAACGGTCGAGTCCATTCCCTACAATAATACTTTGCTGTTTGTTGTATGAGCCACTGGCATAATATTTCAGCTTATCAGTACCACCTGAAGCAGAAAGGTCAACCATTTGGAGTGATGCGGTTTGAAAAGCTTCTTTCTGCCAGTCAGTATTTACTTCCGAACCAACATAATTCCCATCTCCATCCAGTATGGCAGCCCATCCCGAATACCGTTTCAACCTGCCTTCGACATGACGTTGCCAATACGTATTAGTTCCGGGAGGATCTCCGTATAAAACATCTTCGTAAGCATCTGCATTTTTACCCGACTGGCGGAAAGCAGCTATATACTGTTCAGCATCCATAAAATCACGTAAATGCGATGGTTTGCTGGATCCGTACTGGAAATTAACGTTCAGTTTTGTATCGCCGGCTTTGCCTTTTTTTGTAGTGATCAGAATAACACCATTGGCACCTCTTGATCCATAGATAGCGGTTGAAGATGCATCTTTCAACACATCAATGGATTCAATATCGTTAAAGTTTATACTTGTTAACGGGTTGATTGCCGCACCGCTCTGGTTCAGCGCCTCTGTTGTTAAGGGCACTCCATCCACGATAAAAAGCGGTTCGTTGTTAGCCGTAATTGACGAAGAACCACGGATACGCATACGTGTTGCACCGCTGACTTTTCCGTTATTAGCCTCAACGAAAACTCCTGCTGTTTTTCCCTGCAAAGCTTGCTGTACAGAAGGAACCGGAGTGTTTTTTACCAGGTCCCCACTAACATTTGAAATATTACCAGTCATTTTCGACTTGATCTGGGTGCCATATCCGACTACAATGATTTCATCTAGCGTAGTTGCGACCCGGATTAACGAACTATTTATAATGTTTGATGCGGTAATGGGGAGTTCCTGTTTCTCCATCCCAACAAAACTGAATACAAGGTACTGAGCACTTGCCGGTACCGATAGTATGAATTTGCCATCAATATCGGTAACAGTTCCTATTGTAGGATTATCCTTAACAAATACCGAAACACCGGGAATTGTTAAGCCCTCATCAGCTGATGTTACTACCCCCGTTAGCTGCCGTGTTTGTGCAATCGCCGTATGCAGCATAAAAACACACATCAGCGTAAATAAAACGTAGATTTTTTTCATAAAGTGTTGTTTTTAGTTAGTTAATGGTTTAATTATTATTTGGTGGGAATTTTCGTAATTGTATAAATTTCTGAATCATGCTCATTTTTCTGAAATTTTTTTTGATTGATAGCTTACTCAAATGTATGAAATAAAATCAATATGTAATAAGATATAGTTAAAAATATAATTAGTTGATAAAAACTTTTTCTTCTTCATACTCTCATTTCATACTAAAATTGTCAGGCATCTGGAGCAAGGTGCCAGGTACTTTTATCCTGTTCCGGAAATTTGTCAACTTGATTGTCCGGTCAAAAAGTTAACGAATGGAACATTCTTTTAAAGCTAAATATAATTAAGCTTTCAGACAAAGTTAGTACATTTTTTAAAAAAACGAGTTCAGGTTTAATCAAAAGACAAAGAGTTTCTCAAATGAGAATCCATATAAGGAATACGTCTGACGGTATGAATCTGAAATTCCGGAAAATTGAAAAGCTGTTTTACTGCAGTATCTAAATAGTGCAGAAACAAATTTTCAGAAACCGTTCAGTTTCATTGTTACTGTTGGAATAAGCAGTATGAATCCCAGCAAAACCATTATTAGTATAAATGGCCAGACCCACCTGATCCATTTATCGTAAGGAATACGTGCAACACCAAGCACTCCCATCAATACACCCGAAGTTGGGGTAATCATATTGGTGAAACCATCCCCAAACTGAAAAGCCATTACCGTTGCCTGGCGCGAGACGCCTATCAGATCGGAAAACTGCGACATAATCGGCATGGTAAGAGCTGCTTTCGCTGATCCTGAAGGCATGAAAAGGTTAATTCCGGTCTGTATCACATACATCATACTTATAGAAGCATAGGAGCCCCACGTGCTCATTGAACTCGAAACGCCATGTAACAGAGTATCAATTACCTCACCGTTTTTCAGTATAATAATGATGCCACCGGCCAGCCCGACTATTAATCCTGCGGACATTATATCCCGAACCCCATCCAGAAAATGTTTTACAATATCATTTAGTGTGAAATTGTATGCAAATCCCGAGGCCAGGCCCATTACAAAGAACAATGTGGCGATTTCCATC
>JBBQGD010000178.1:0-6858 GCA_038322655.1 Bacteroidales bacterium
AGTAGCGAGGACGAGATTTGAACTCGTGACCTTCGGGTTATGAATCCGACGCTCTAACCAACTGAGCTACCTCGCCATTATTTCAATTTATTCTTTATTTCTTTGAACTCGTGTCCGCCTCAGGCGGATATGAATCCGACGCTCTAACCAACTGAGCTACCTCGCCATGTTTAAGGGGTGCAAAATTATCAAATTTTTCGAAACAAACAAACTCTGACTCTAAATTACGCATTAATAATTTGCTTTACTTTGAGCAGGGATTTTGGCAAGTTGATTGCGATGCCTTAATTATTTTCAACACTTTACAAATAAACACTTTATCAGTAAATCAGGATAAATCAAAATTTAATACTGTGACTAAAATAAAAGTAAAACTCCTGGCATTCCAGGGAGCCCCGGATGTTGTATTCCAAAAAGCTAGTAAAAGAATTGAGAAACTGATTCCGCCGGAAGAATATATTCTTACCGAAACCGATCCGGATATATTGTTTTTTCTTTCCGGAGGCTCTGAACAAAATGCGATGAAGCAGGTCTCGGAAGGACATTTTTATATACTGATCGGTTCGCAACATGATAATGCATATGCATCTGCAACTGAAGTTAAGGCATATTTAAATGACATGAATATTCCATCCGTGCTTTTGGATGAAGAAGAAGCCGAAACCAAAGTACTTCTCAAGGACTTTGCGCACGTAAAACAGGCATTGAAAAACTTACGTGGAAAGAAGCTCGGGCAAATCGGAAAGGTTTCGGATTGGCTTATTGCCTCTGCAATTCCGGCTGAGTTGCTGGAAGCGAAACTTGGAATCCGACTGAACGTGATTCCCTGGAATGAATTGGCCCATTTCTCTGAATATAAAGCTTCCGGGCCATTTTTAGCTTCATTTTCGTCTTCAACAAAAATTGATCTTACTGAAACTGCTAAAGTAAGCGAACTCTTAAAGGATACCATTCAAAAACGAAACCTGGATGCTATCACAGTCGAATGTTTTCCAATGGTGCAGAAGGACAGCGTTACGGCATGTTTGCCGCTTGCAAGATTCAATAACGAAGGAACTCCGGCAGGCTGCGAAGGTGACATTACAGCCATTGCCGGAATGATGCTTTGCAAAGAGCTGACCGGAATCAGCCCATGGATTGCGAACATCAATAAAGCTACTAATGATGTTTGTATGTTCTCACATTGCACAATTGCGCCAGGCCTGGTTTCTGATTTTTCGGTAAAAACTCACTTCGAAACCGGGAAAGGCACTGCCATTGAAGGTAATTTCAAAGGCGATTTAATTACTATCTTCCGCTTTGATAATAAACTGAGCAAAGCATTTATTGCAGCAGCTAATATATGCGGCCGTCCAAAATCAGCCAGCGCCTGTCGCACACAAATTGAAGTAAAACTTACTGAAAATGAAGTAAAATTGCTCCGGAACAGCCCGCTTGGCAACCACCATCTTATTTTCCCGGGAGATTGCAAAAGGTTATTGCAATTAGCTTGTTTACTTCTTAATATTGAAGTACAAAAATAATTACCGGATCAGGATGCGATTACCTCCAGAGTTTCTTTGTAAACCACTCCCCTATCTTTAAGGCCATCAAGTAAAAAATTAACTATTGCAGCATCTTTGCCAAGATACTCTGGTGCAGAAACACCTTTCCGGCTGTATAACCCTTTTGATAAAAGCCTTGCAACCATGGTTGCTGTATAACCGGTTGTACGAGCCATCGAATGAACGCCGGTAACTTTATCAAGTTTGTCAAATAAGTCCCACGTATAACGCAGGTGTTTGCCGTCTTTCAATCCTTCAGTAATAACACGCATTACTGTCAGGTCTTCTTCACCTGGCTGCAACTTCCACTTAGGAAAGAGCAAACGCGATGTGAATTCCAGTGGACTGATCATAACACCATTGATCAGAATTGGTTCCTTTTCGAAAAATCCTGTATCCCGAAGCACGGTCATCTTTTCGATATGCCCCTTGTACCTGAGTGTTTTTTCAATAAGGTAATCGCCTTTAATCGTGGTGGCAAGTGTACGTAATCCATCGCTGTTGAAAGCTTCAAGAGTCCCGATATTAGGGAAATCAATCAGCTCCGGATCAGATAATGCTTCGCGGACTACCAACCTGCCCCCATCAATATAACGCGCCGGCCGGGTATATTCCTCAATAACATCAATAGGTGAGAACACAGCTTTGTACTCAAAAGGCCAGGTTCTTACAACCGGTAAACCTCCAACATATGTAATTCCTTTCTCAAGAGTATCGAGCATCGACGCACCATAAGCGATAAGTACATTGCTCATTCCGGGAGCAACACCAATATCACAAATGGCAGTAACATTCATTTCCCTGGCTTTGGCATCAAGAAGAAACATGTCTTCAGGGAAAAATGCTATATCAACAACATTTTTACCGCATTCAATCACACTTTCCAATGTACGGAATCCCATAAAACCAGGAACTGCACTGATAACCAGGTCATGTTTTTTCACCAAGGCTTTAAGTTGGTCTGCATTATCGAGGTCGGACAGAACCGTAGTAATTCCTGCCACACCATTCAACCGGGAAAGGGCAGCCTCACTCCTATCCGCTGATGTTACTTCAAATTCGCCATTCCCGGCGAGGTCGAGAGCCATGGGCCCACCGACTAATCCGGCACCTAATACAAGTATTTTCATAATTATTCTGATATAATAATTGTTCTTAAAAAAGCTGGAAACAGAAGATAAATGATTATAAATCACCAGGCAATTTAATCCGGTTTATGAGCATTTTTCTCTGATGGTTACGAAGCATCATCTGCTGCAATTTCCCTGATTGAGAAATAAACACACCTACCATCACCAGGAACATCCCAGTAATTTTAATAGCTGTAAATCTTTCATTCAGGACAAAAAATGCGGTTATTCCGGTAAATACCGGTATGAGGTTTGCAAAAATATTGGCTTTGATCACGCCAATACCCTTTATAGCGATGATAAAGAAAACATAAGCCAGGGTAGATCCGAATACAGCCAGCAGAAGCATAGCAATTATAAGTTCCCTTGTAGGAATAATAGTTATAAAATGCTGAAAATCAAAAACAAGAAACAAAGGAAGAAAATAAACTGCGCCGATCAGGTTCTGGTAGGTTATGATTGTTACCGGGCTGTATTCATGAGGAATTTTACGTATAACTACCGAATAGACTACGGCAGAGAAAACGGCAAAGAACAAAAGCAAAACACCCTCTGGTGAAGCAATGATAGATAGGTCTGGGTTTATCAGCATCAGGATGATCCCGGCAAACGAAAAAACAATACCAAGAACCACAGGAAGGGTGACTTTTTCACGTACCATATAGTAAGCTGCAAAAGGACTGAATAAAGGAATAGTGGCAATGATAACCGATGCAACAGTGGAGGAAACAAACGTCAGTCCGAAACTCTCACCTAAAAAGTAGCAGAAAGGCTGCAAAAAAGCAAGCAGCATGAAGTATTTCAGGTCTTTTCGTTTTATGGATTGCCATGTCCTGGTGAGAAGGATAAAAAACAGCATTAATCCGCTTGATAAAATTAGCCGTAGAAAAATAATAGTAATTGGACTGTACCAGTTGACTGCTATTTTAAACCAGACATAGGATAAGCCCCAGAACAGCATTGATAATATTGCGAAAAGGTAAACTTTAATTTTTTGAAAAGGCATGAAATGAAATCTGATGGATATTAGAGGTGCGAAGATAGTTGTTTAGTGTTTGAATATAACTTCAAATAGCTAAAAATTAAGAACATTTAAAATAGTGATCGCACAAAAAAATGATGATTAGGTTAAGTTAGCAAGGTCTCTCAAAAAGGTGTTACTTTTGCAGCCGGATTTTATCTTTGATAATTTATTTAATTATGCGCTCAATCCTTACCCGCACAGTATTACTTGTTTCGTTTGTTAGTTTTTTTACTGATATTGCCAGCGAAATGCTTTACCCGATAATGCCTGTCTATCTACAGTCAATTGGATTTTCAATTCTGCTGATAGGAATACTTGAGGGTGTGGCCGAGGCTACTGCCGGACTGAGTAAAGGATATTTCGGTAATTTTTCGGATAAACTCGGAAGCAGGGTTCCTTTTGTTCGCTGGGGATATACCTTAAGTGCTATCTCAAAACCAATGATGGCTGTTTTCACATTTCCATTATGGATATTTTTTGCACGCACCCTCGACCGCCTGGGCAAAGGTGTGCGAACAGGCGCCCGTGATGCCATGTTAAGCGACGAATCCACCAAAGAAAATAAAGGAAAAGTATTCGGTTTTCACCGGGCTCTTGACACTGCCGGGGCAGCTGTAGGTCCTTTTGCAGCTTTAATCTTTCTGTACTTTTACCCCGGACAATACAAATGGCTTTTTATCATTGCAGTGTTTCCGGGGATAATTGCGATCCTGATGACTTTTTTATTGAAGGACAAGAATACACAAGCTACCAAAAAAAAATCGCCTGGATTTTTTACTTTTCTTTTATATTGGAAAGAATCGCCGAAACAATTCAAAATGCTTGTTGCAGGGTTGCTTATGTTCACCCTGTTCAACAGTTCGGATGCTTTCCTGCTGCTTTCAATTAAAAGCAAAGGCTTTTCGGATACCTATATGATAGGGATATACATTTTCTATAACCTTATCTATGCGCTGCTTTCATTTCCGATAGGAATTCTGGCTGATAAATTCGGACTGGCACGAACGCTGATCATGGGCTTGCTTGTTTTTGCTACAGTCTATTTGTTTATGGGATTTGCAATGGTTTTATGGCAGTTTATAGTCCTGTTTGGCTTTTATGCTCTTTATGCTGCATCCACCGAAGGCATCTCGAAAGCACTTATCAGCAATATTGCGGAAAAGGATAAAACCGCCACTGCAATTGGATTTTACACCAGTTTTGCAAGCATTTTTACCATGCTGGCCAGCAGTTTGGCGGGATTGATCTGGTACGCAATGGGAATGAAAACTATGTTTATTATTTCAGGTGCAGGTGTGATGGTCGTGGCAGTTTACCTGACGGTGGTACAGCGATATATTTTAAAAAGCAAAATGGCTTAAAGCAGCTTAAATTCAAACAGCTAAGCCTCCCTTATGGGCATATGTCATCCTTTTTTAGAATGTCATTCTAAAGCCTTCCTTTTCAAATTCTCAAATCATTTAGCAAGTTTTAAGAATTCAGGATTGGAATTCCCGCATACAAACAGTAAGTTTGTAAAATGAAATTTAAATCATTACTTTTATCCATAACACTGACATCCATCTCTTTAGCCAATGTATATGCACAGATCGCCATTCCTAAGGATTATTTTTCGTCGCCACTTAATATCAACCTTTCATTAACAGGTTCATTTTCCGAAATCCGTCCTAATCATTTGCATTCAGGTACTGATTTATCAGTGCAGGGAAGAGAAGGTTTGCCCGTTTTTGCTGTGGCTGATGGTGTAATTTCCAGGATAAAAGTTTCGCCTGTCGGATTTGGGAATGCATTATATATTGATCATCCGAACGGTTTCACCTCTGTGTATGGTCATATGCAGAGATACAACGACACAATTACAGCATATTTACGAACCAATCAATATAAATTGAAAAGCTTTGCCGTTGATCTTTTCCCCTTAACCAAGAAAGATTTCATCTATGTTAAGAAGGGACAGATCATAGGTTATGCAGGGAATTCAGGGTCTTCCGGAGGTCCACATCTTCATTTCGAGTTACGAAATACCAGGACTGAGAACGTTATAAATCCGTTACTTTTTGGCTTTAACTTTCCTGATAAGTACCCGCCTTACATCGATTTTATTAAATTTTATCCAGAAGATAATAACAGTTTCGTAGGACCTTCGAATGAGATTACGCGTTTTAATGTAAAAAAATCCGGAAAAGATGAATATCGTCTTTCCAAGGATACGCTTTCACTCTGGGGCATATTCAGCATCGGGGTACAGGCATTTGATTTTAACCAGAGTCAGAGTAACAGGAACGGGTTTTACAGCATGAAGATGTTGCTGGATAGTACTGCATTCTTTTCGATGGTTTGCGATAGTTTTTCGTTTGCCGAAAGCCGTTATGTGAATGCATCCATTGATTATGCCGACAATTACAACACAGGCAGCAGAATTGTGAAATCGAAGAAGCTTTCCGGAAACCAGCTGAGTTTCTTCAAATCATCTGCGAACAATGGGATACTGACATTTATGGACAACAAGGCTCATGAAGTAGTTGTCACCGTTGCGGACCTGGCAGGTAATACAACCAATCTGAGGTTTTGGGTCGTTTCACATAAACCGGAAGGATATGTGCAAATGCCTGTTCTTCCCGATGCTGATACATCGGTTAAATTCAGATACAATAAGTTCAACAAATTTCAGACTGATGACGTAAAAGTTGAAATACCTGCGGGGAGTCTTTATGAGGATATAACTTTCAGGTACCGGAAATCACCAGGAAATAAAAGCATGTATTCAGATATACATTATATCCACGATCCGGAAGTGCCGTTGCAAAACAGGATCAAGGTTTCTGTAAAAGCAGCAAAACTACCACAAAACCTGCGCAGCAAAGCACTTCTAGTTCGTATTGACAGAGATGGGCATAGAAGCTCTGCCGGTGGAAGCTATGAAAACGGATATGTTGCAGCTTATACAAATCAATTTGATGGTTACGCGATAGTTGTTGACACCGCTGCCCCGGTCATCAGACCATCAGCTGAAAACAGCAGGAGCAAGACTGCTTTAAAGTTTACTGTTTCTGATAACTTCTCAGGAATAGATACATACAGAGGCGAAGTAAACGGACAATGGGTGCTGGTAGAATGGGATCCAAAAAACAGGCTAATGTTATACCGTTTCGACTCAATT
>JBBQGD010000179.1:0-6765 GCA_038322655.1 Bacteroidales bacterium
ACTCAAGCCATCAGCTATGAGGTTGGGATCTGCTTTTCAAAAGATTAATTTCCTCCGCGATTTAAAAGCAGATTTTAAGGACCTGGGCCGAAGTTATTTCCCGGGCATAGATATGAAAAACTGGGATGATACTACAAAAGCTGCCATTGAAGCTGATATCGAAAAAGATTTTGCCGACGGGCTTTCTGGGATCAGGAAACTTCCTGAAGGGGCCAGGTTCGGTGTATATGTAGCATACATTTATTTTCATGAATTATTATTGAAAATAAAAAAAGTAAAAGCCGACAACCTGCTGAATGAAAGGGTGAGAGTGCCTAATCATCGTAAATACATTTTACTCTTAACGGCTTATATGCGGAATTTAACAAATAATATATGAGCAGATTGTTGTCGATTTTTTTCGTTTTCCTTGCCCTTCTTACCGGAGTTGAGACATTAAGTGCTCAACAGCCAAAAATTGAAACAGTGCGCGAGCAGTTTTTTTCAATGGATAAAAGAGAAGACGGAGCTCTTAAACTGTATCAATCGCTTGAGAAAATGGATTTTTCAAAAGACCCGGTTATGTTAGCTTATCGCGGAGCAGCATCAGCTGCCTCTGCAGGTTCGGTTGGTGGCGTTCGTAAAAAACTTGAATATTTCAACCGCGGTAAAAGTGAACTGGAGAAGGCAGTGGGTATGAAGAAAATCGATACAGAAATACGTTTTCTCCGACTGGCCACCCAGGTTAATGCCCCGGGATTTCTGGGCTATAACAATGATATCAGGAGTGATAAAGCAATAATTATTACTACACTAAACAGTGTTGGCTCAAATCATCCTAATTCGTATCTTTATCTCCGGATTTGCCATTTCATGCTTAACCAAGTCAAGTTGGATGTTTCCGAAAAAAATACTGTAAATCAACTTGTTGCAAAATTTAATACTAAGAAATAATGACGGAGAATGTAATACTTGTTGATGCTCACGACAATCCTGTTGGCCAAATGGAAAAGATGGAAGCACATTTGAAAGGTGAATTGCACCGGGCGCTTTCGATTCTTGTTTTTAACAGCCAGGGTGAAGTGCTATTGCAGCAACGGGCATTCAGTAAATATCATACTCCCGGTTTGTGGAGCAACACTGCCTGTAGTCATCCACGGCCGGGTGAAGTGAGCCTGGAAGCTGCTACACGCAGACTTGGAGAAGAAATGGGTTTTACTACATCACTGGAAGAATCTTTTTCTTTTATTTATAAAGCACATTTCGAAAACAGTCTTATTGAGCATGAATTCGATCATGTTTTCTTCGGTACATATGATGGTATTCCAGTAATTAATCCTGAAGAGGCAAATGATTACAGATGGATTAAAATTACAGATCTGATGGAAGATATGAGATCTTCCCCCGAGGTTTATACAGTGTGGTTCAGGATCATAATGGAAAAAATGGAGGAACGGTTTCCTGAACTGTTTGCCGCGGAAATTGTTTAATACATGAATTCAAAATGAGAGGAATAAATAATGCTTTCCAGGTTTTATAGTTAGAGGAAAGCAGACGGAAGCAGAAGTCGGAAGACTGGAGTCGGAAGCTGGGAGATCATCAAAATAACCTGGATAGAAATTATTGTAAAAGCGGATCAAATAAGAAAAGGAAACTATCATAATAAGAAGAGAAAAATAGTGCTGTTTGATAAACTTCGGTCTCTGGACTCCGGTCTTCAAACCATACTTAACAATTAAAATAACAAATAATAAAAATCTATCAATCATGGAACTGTTAGTTAATATTTTACTTGTGATACTGGCTTTCCTTTTTATGGAATTTATGGCCTGGTTTACTCACAAATATGTGATGCATGGATTTATGTGGTTTTTTCATAAAGATCATCACATCAGGGATGGGCGAAAAATTGAATGGAATGATGTTTTCGCTGTGATTTTTGCGGCTCCAAGCATTTTACTTATATACCTCGGCGTAATGACTCCTAACAGTTACCTTTTGAGTATCGGAATCGGAATTATGCTTTATGGAGCTGCGTATTTTATGTTTCACGATGTATATGTGCACCAACGGGTCCCGATATTGAAAAATTTCTCGAACCGTTACCTGCGTGCTACGGTGAAAGCCCATCTGGAGCATCACAATCCCCATGCCCATTACAATTATGGATTCCTGATGGCCCCGTTCAAGTATTACAAGGAGGAATTTGGAAAGAAGAGATGAGTTATAAGTTAGTAGTTATAAGTTTAAAAATTTTCTAAAAGATAATATTCACTGCAATAAGGTACCTTGAATGGATAAATGGCTATATGTTTTAATAAACCTTGGGGCCATAAGTATTCCTTTTATAGCCGGTTTTGATAAAAGACTGAATTTCCAAAGGCAGTGGCGGTTTCTGTTTCCGGCTATGCTGCTTACCATGCTGGTGTTTATCCCGTGGGATATGCTGAAGACTAACCTGGCTGTCTGGGGGTTTAATCCAAGATACTTATTAGGCTTTTATATTGGCAATCTGCCTGTGGAAGAATGGCTGTTTTTTATTGCAATTCCGTATGCATGTCTTTTCACGTACCATTCGCTCAATTACCTGGTAAAGAATGATTTAATTGGTAAATATGCTGATACTATAACACTTGTGCTGGCAATTATTTTATTGCTTATCGGATTGATGAATACTGGCCGGCTTTATACTTCGGTTACGTTTATTTCAACAGGTAGCTTTTTGCTTTTTCACCGGTTTGTGATCCGGTCAGGATATATGGGGCGGTTTTACCTGATGTACCTGGTTACCCTGATACCGTTTTTTATTGTAAATGGTTTGCTAACAGGTTCCTTTATTCCAGAAGAAGTTGTGTATTATGATAATATGCAAAACCTGGGAATACGGATAGGAACCATCCCTGTTGAAGATATGGTGTATGGTTTATTAATGTTATTGATGAATGTAAGCTGGTTCGAATTTTTGAAAGCAAGATTTAAACCAAAGCTGTTGACATCAGTTTAAACGGGATCTTCATTTCTTTCAAAATATACAACATTACTTTGTTTGAGATCTTCGCCGGTAGGACTTTGGAAAACGCGCAATTCAAACTGCGGTACTATTGCCAGTATGTGATCAAATATATCGGATTGCGTTTTTTCAAAACGAAGCCAAGCTGTTTCTGAAACAAATGCATAAACTTCAATTGGAATCCCCAAAGATGTAGGTTGCAATTGTCTTACCAGTTGGTCACTTTTATTATTGACCATCGGATGGTGTTCCAGGTAAATTTCAAGGTAAGCCCTAAAAACTCCTATGTTTGTTTGTCGCAGGCCATTTACAAAGACTGAATTATCTATTTTATTTTCCCTGTTATAATTCTCGAGTTCGGCCTCAGTGCGGTCGATATATTCTTGTAGAATGGTTATTCTTCTGAATTTATCAAGCATTTCACGCGTACAGAATTTCACACTCGACATATCAATGCTAATGGAACGTTTCATCCGCCTTACACCTGATTCCTTCATTCCACGGTAGTTTTGGAATGATTCTGATACCAGAGAATAAGTCGGTAATGTGGAAATAGTATTGTCGAAATTCTGAACTTTAACCGTAGTAAGCGAAATTTCAAGCACGGTTCCATCGGCACCGTATTTTGGCATACTGATCCAATCACCCTGGCGAACCATATCATTGGCTGATAGCTGAATCCCACCAACAAATCCTAGAATCGGATCTTTAAAAATCAGCAGGAGTACAGCCGAAAAAGCACCTAGCCCGGTAAGCATAAACAACGGCGATTGGTTGAATAAAAGGGAAATAATAAGCAGGAAAACAACTATAAAAACTACAATTTTAGCTATCTGAACATATCCCTTTATGGGATGGTATAACGCAAATTCACTTTTCTGATACATTGCATAAACGGCATTCAAAAATGAATTGATGATCAGCAGAAAAATTACAATAATATATAAATTGGTTAATTTCATTGCAACCGGAATAAACCCGGGAAAGTCATCGAGCGTAACTGTGATGGATTGATATACCAGGATTCCAGGAACCAGAAATGCCATTCGTTGAAAAACCTTGTACTCAATAAGTACATCGTCCCATTTGCTAGCTGTTCGTTTTGCAATCCTTTTAAATACATGGTTTATAATAGTTTTAGTGATGTAATATATTACAACTCCAGTAATTAATACCAACAAGAAATCGGAAATCCCTGCTGTTCTCGAAGCAGTTCCAGCTGAAAATCCGGCTTTTGTTAACCACATTGCAACTGTTTTGGCGAAGTCTTCAAACATAGTATAATTTTGAAAAAAAATTAGTTGAGAAAATGGGTGTTCTGTCTACGGAATAAACTTTTCAGCCACCGGCTAATTTAGCTTTATATCCCGCTTTTATAATCAGTTCCATGACTTTTGTTCTGAAATCGCCCTGGATTATAATTTCATTATCTTTTGCTGAGCCTCCCACTCCGCATTTACTTTTCAGCATACGGCCTAACTCTTCAAGATCATTTTGAGAGCCGATATATCCGGTAATAAGCGTAACCTGTTTACCTCCCCTTGATTTGCGGTCGAGCATTACCCGGAGATTTTGCTGTTGCGGTGGAAGCGTTACAGGTTCCGAATCTTCTTCAACCCGGTAATTATAATGAGGGTTTGTTGAGTAAACTATTCCGGTGGGTTTAGCTTTTTTTGACATGTTCTTTCAGAAGTTGGGTTTTAGGGGTTAGGATTCAGAGAATAAAACCTGCAAACCGGACCTTTTAACAATACTGTTTTTTATTAACCTTTAACCAATCTTATCAGGGAACTATTACACGCAATGCCAAAGGCTTGATGCTGATTTTAATAGGTAAGTCTATAATTTTAGGCTCACCGTCAATATTCATAAGGGAATCAGAGATGTTTTCAATTGTAATTTCTTTTCCCCTGAAATATTCAGCATAACCCGTTTTTGCAGGCGTTCCCATCATAGTGTGATAGCCGACTTTGAGTAATTGCGAGACAGGCATTTTTTTAAATACACAAACATCAAGAAACCCGTCATCCACTTTTGCTTCGGGTGCAATACGTGTATTAAATCCAAATTGGTTACTGTTGGCAAAGATAATCATAAGTGCATGTTTCTCCATGCTTATGCCGTCAATAGTTAATTTATAAGTTATGGGTTCATACGATCTGAATTCTTTCAGAATAATCTTTATGTAGGAAATCATGCCTCTTAACAAAGACTCAGCAAACCTCTGTGCAACATGGGCATCAAAACCAATCCCGGCAATGCTGGTGTACATTATATCATTAACGGTTGCTACATCCATCAGTTTTGTGTTTCCACGAATGATTGTGCGCAAAGCAAGTGCATAACTCATCGAAATGCCAAGGCAGCGGGCCAGGCCGTTTCCTGATCCTGCAGGCAAAATCCCCATTGGAATGTTTGTGTTTACCATTGCGCAAGCCACCTCATTAACAGTACCATCACCACCTGAAGCAACAACAATATCGGCACCATTGTTAACTGCTCTTTTTGCAATTTCAGTAGCATGACCAGCTCGTTCAGTGAAAATGACTTCGGGAATAAACCTCGAAGAAGGAAAAATATTTCCTGCCAACAACTCAATCACTACTTTGCTTTTAGGAGTGATGCCGGCTTTGGGATTCACGATAAATACAATCTTCTTTTTTCCTTCAGTCATAAATTATTGTATCGAGAGCTTATTTTCAATTAACCTGTTGTTGTATTGCTGTATAATGGCCTTCAATAACTTATCCTTGTCGGATGCAATATCATTTTGATGTATATACAAGTCGTTTTTAAGTAAGCTGTCATGTTGATAGTTATAAAGTGCATTTGATATAGAATGATCTGTTTGCCAGGCATATGCATCCTGAATTAATTGATAATTACCGTTCAGATAACTCAGGTTAAATCTGGGTTCATTATCCCTTAGCAACGAACCTCCGAAAGCTACGAAAGGTTTCGGGAAATGCAGCATATCCAGCAAAGTTGGCATTATATCCGTTTGCTGAGCAATAATTCCCATGTGACCTGATTGCCCGTTTTGTGGCTCATAAAAAATGATGGGGATAAAATACTGCCCGATCCTGGTCTTGTAAAAGGGTTGCCACGCTTCGGAAGTATGATCGGCTGTGATTACAAAAATTGTATTGTTGTACCAGGGCATGGTTGAAGCGGTTTCGAAAAACTCTTTCAATGCATAATCACTGTACATAATGGTCTGCTGAATTTCAAGCGGGCCTTTCCGGAATTTACCAATATACTTTTCGGGAACTTTATATGGATGATGTGATGAAAGTGTGAAAACGGCACCCAAAAATGGTTGATTCTTAGCGTTTAGTGTTTGTGCAATGTATTGAAGATAAGGTTCATCCCATATTCCCCAGTGTCCATCGAAATCGGACTGGTTCGGATATTCATTTTTACCATAGTAATTATCGAACCCGGCTGATTTGCAAAATGCATCGAAACCCATTGTGCCGTTTTTACCTCCATGGAAGAAGGATGAGTTGTAACCTTCGGTTTTCAGTAGGTTTGCCAGGCTGTTAAATTTGTCAGGCCCATATTGCGAAGTGATAAAATCCTCCGTCATCCATGTAGGAAGCGATGCCAGTACAGCCGGAATACCTTCGATGCTGCGCTTTCCATTTGCAAAACCTTCGTAAACAACACTATGTTCAGCCAGGCTATCCAGAAAAGGAGTGAAATCGCTGTTTTTATTTCCCTGTTGATGTGTGAGAGCGCCAATATGTTCGGCCGAAAAACTTTCAAGAATGATA
>JBBQGD010000180.1:0-6750 GCA_038322655.1 Bacteroidales bacterium
TGCGTTTACCTTCTTATTGCCATTGTTAAAAGAAAGCTGAAAATGGAACAGAGTTTATACACAATTCTACAAACTTTTAGCCTATGCTTATTTGTGAAAACTCCTCTAAATCAAATACTTGAAAAACAAATTTACAATTTCAATGAACAGGGTGATCCTAACCAATTGACATTGTTTGACTTATAACCGGACACTAATGTTTCAAATTATATATTAATTTTGTACTTCTATCCGGATTTTCTTATTTATACAATTCATAAAGGAAGAGCAGTGTGCGAATGTTCAGAAATAGAATACATAGTGTGGTGATCAGGTTACTGATTGTCTTTTTGATTACTTTTTTTGTGCAGTGTATGTATGCACAGGAGAATCATACAATCATTGTTTTTTTTCTTTATGGTTCGCAACCTAAGAGTGAATTCAAAAATGAACCAACTTATCTGGGTGGTATTTACGGAGGGCATGTAAGTATAGGGATCGACAGTTTAGTTGTAGGTTTCAGCACATCATTGACATCAAAACGGCAAGTACACATTTTCCCCCACAAACATAACTCCATCGGGAAATTTTTCGCGAAAGATATCAGGGACTTTCTTAAGGATACCGTTTCACGTAAGTATACAACAATTGCTATTCCTTTATCAGAGGAACAATATGATACCATAAAGCAGATACATAATGATTACCTGCAAAATTCACCTTACGACTACGCATTTTTCGGCATGCGTTGTGCAGCCTCGGCCTATGAAATTTTAAGCCAGGCCGGAATTGTAAAAAGTAAATCAAAATGCGGTGTTGTCTTCTCTAACTTTTATCCTAAATTATTGAGATATAAATTGTTTCATCTGGCGAAAGCAAACGGATATAAAGTGACAAAACATAAAGGTAATAAACGAAGAAACTGGGAAAAAGACTGATTCCTAAATAATAATATCATTTTTTCTTTAAAAGTGTGAAGCAGAAACCGCCCCCGCTTTCACAAACTTCAGCAAAAAGAAAACAAGAAACCTTTTCGCTACATATTTTTTAATATACACATAAAGTACAGATCCATTAAGTTTAGCCAGGACCGGTATTAATGAACCAGACTCAGCTGTTACAGCTAATCATTATTGGTGTTTTGTATGTTGCACACGATATCCTGAAATAACATTCAGAACTGTAGCAATTCCAAGCTTTCTGTATTTCATCTGAATTTTTACCCAAATTTATAAAATCATGTAGATCACGAACGTACGTTCATTATCTTTGCATCGTTTTTAACTGTAATGTCAAGCCAATCTGGAAACCGTTAAATCCCTATTCCGCCTGGAATGGCAGACTTTAAACTTATTAAATTGCCTGGCAATTGAGCCTGAAGGGAATGAGAATCCTGTCAAACGAAGATCTGGGTAGCATAAATTAAATATAATGAACTGTACAACTTGTGAAGACAAAGTATGCCGCAAGCAGCAAACATCATGCGAACGGGAATTTTTTGATAAAACTGAAGTAATCATTGAATACCAGGAAGTTTCGAACAGCAGCATTGTGAAAGCAGCAGCTGAACTGGTGGATTCCGGCAGGGCCGGAACGCTCTCCCGGATACAGGAAATTATTGAATTTTCGAAGCTTATGAATTATCAAAAAATCGGGATTGCCTATTGCTATGGTATGGAACAGCAGGCAAAAGCAATTGAAACACTTTTAACTGATGAATGGTTTGATGTATCGGCAGTTTCGTGTAGCATTGGCGGATTACAACAGAGCGAAGTAAACGCTGCGAGCTGTATCCATAAAGTTTCGTGTAATCCATTGGGACAGGCAGAACAGCTGAATGCCGAAAACGTTGATTTAACAGTGATTGTCGGAATTTGTATGGGACACGATATTATATTAAACCGCACCCTGAACATGGATTTTACCACCCTGGCAGTAAAAGACAGGACAAATAATCATGCACCGCTCTTAGGGATCACAAAGTAAAAACAGACGATAAAATAAAATTGAAGTAATCACAAATAAAAATTGAGTTATGAAAATAGCAGTACCGGTTACAAGTAACAATCAGGTAGATGGTCATTTTGGCCATTGTGAATATTATAGTGTTTTCACAATTTCTGAAACCAAAGAAATCACTCATGTAAACACAATTCCATCCGTGCAGGGATGTGGCTGCAAATCAAATATTGCAGGCGTTTTAGCTGCTGATGGCGTAACCATGATGCTGGCAGGCGGAATTGGTGGAGGTGCCATCAATGTATTGAATAATGCGGGTATTGATGTGGTAAGAGGATGTGAGGGCGATGCAGCTGAAGTGGTGAAAAGTTATGTGGCTGGTTCAATTACCGATAGTGGTGAAAGTTGCCACCAACATGCAGAACACCATGCAGAAGGAAGCGGGCATCAGTGCAATCATTAAAATCGGATTTAGGAATCAGATTTAGAAGCAGTTAAACCAGGAGAGATTAATAATTATTTCTTACAAGTTTAACTGCTTTTTTCGACTCAGTTTGATTTAATATGGTAATTTTGAAGCTTAAAAATCAAAGACTAAATTGCAGATTCAAGTATGAATGTCCTTAAAAATATATACCAATTTTACTACCAGGGTTTTAAAAGCATGACCGTGGGTAAAAAGTTATGGGCAATAATAATTATCAAATTAATCATCCTTTTCCTGGTTTTAAAATTGTTTTTCTTCCCCGATTTTCTGAAAACGAATTTTCGGACCGATGAAGAACGCAGTAATCATGTAATCGAACAACTTACAAAATAATAACATATCTCATGGAACATATTGATTTTTCGCTTGTTGACTGGTCGCGGGCACAATTTGCGCTCACTGCCATGTATCACTGGTTATTTGTGCCGCTTACGCTTGGTCTTTCGTTTATAGTGGCATTTATGGAAACCCTGTATGTGCGTACCGGAAATCCCGAATGGAAACGCATTACCAAATTCTGGATGACTATTTTTGGAGTGAACTTCGCAATTGGAGTTGCAACAGGAATTATCCTCGAATTTGAATTCGGCACCAATTGGTCAAATTATTCATGGTTTGTTGGTGATATTTTTGGTGCACCCCTGGCTATTGAAGGTATTATGGCCTTTTTCCTCGAAAGCACATTTATCGCTGTCATGTTCTTCGGCTGGAATAAAGTAAGCAAGAGATTTCACCTGATCTCGACTTGGTTGGTAGCTTTCGGCGCGAACTTGTCTGCACTCTGGATATTGGTTGCCAATGCCTGGATGCAGAATCCGGTAGGGATGAAATTTAACCCAGATACCGCCCGTAATGAAATGGCGAATTTCTGGGAAGTGCTTTTATCACCAGTGGCTGTCAATAAATTCCTGCACACCATTTCATCAGGATATGTGCTGGCGTCGGTTTTTGTTATGGGAGTGAGCGCCTGGTATTTACTTAAAAACCGCGAGCATTTATTTGCCAAAAGGAGTATCATTGTAGCGGCAACCTTCGGTCTGGTAACCACAGCTTTTGTCGTATTAACCGGTGACGGATCGGCAAGAAATATGGCTCGTTACCAACCCATGAAATTTGCCTCCATGGAAAATCTTTACATCGGACAACAGAATGCACCATTGGTTGCTATAGGAATTTTAAAAGAAGATGTAAAAGAAGCATCTCACAAAAAGCAGGACTTCCGGTTTATGTTCGAGATACCGAATATGCTTTCCTATATGGCTTTCCTCGACCCAAATGCATATGTGCCCGGAATCCGGGATATTGTATACGGCAATCCTGAAAGAAACATTATATCGTATAAGGAAAAAAGTGAAAAGGGTAAGATTGCCATTATGTCGCTTGCTGAGTATAAAAATGCAAAGAAAGCCGGAAATGAAAGCCTGGCCAAAGCTGCCCTGACAAACTTTGAGGAAAACTATAATTATTTTGGTTATGGTTATTACGCCGGTCGTAATGTTCAGGAACTGATTCCAAGTGTTCCGACAACATTTTATTCATTCCGGATTATGGTTGGTTTGGGAGTTCATTTCGGAGCACTGTTCCTGGTAGTTCTGCTTCTTACTTTGAAAGATAAAATCGACAAGAAACGCTTTATACTTTATACCGCTCTGTGGTCCATTCCATTGGCATATATAGCTTCTGAACTGGGCTGGGTGGTTGCCGAAGTAGGTCGCCAGCCCTGGGTGATCCAGGACATACTGCCAACTATAGCTGCCGTATCGCAACTTCAGCCGGCCTCTGTGCAAATCACTTTCTGGATGTTCTTTGTCATTTTTACTGCATTACTAATAGCTGAAATCAAGATAATGACAACCCAGATTAAAAAAGGTCCCGGCGATGCAATATCTGCAACTGAAACAGTATCAGGCAAAAACTAACTCTTAAAAATTAAAGAATCATGTTCGAAGTATTTTCACATATCGCATTACAACACTATTGGTGGATCATAGTTTCGCTTTTAGGTGCAATCCTTGTTTTCCTCATGTTTGTTCAAGGCGGACAAACTCTTATTTATACTATCGGTAAAACCAATGATGAGCGGACTATCCTTGTTAATCTTCTGGGACGTAAATGGGAATTCACATTTACTACACTGGTAACTTTTGGGGGTGCATTTTTTGCTTCCTTCCCTTTGTTTTATTCAACCAGTTTTGGCGGTGCATATTGGGTTTGGATTATAATATTATTTGCATTTATCATCCAGGCAGTTTCGTACGAATACCGTAGTAAAGCCGGTAATTTTCTGGGTAAAAGAACGTATGAAATATTTCTACTCATCAACGGGATCCTGGCCCCTTTGCTGATTGGAACCGCGGTGGCTACATTCTTCACAGGATCACAATTTTCGGTTGATTTTATGAATATTACAAAGCTTACAGGTGATAAAATGCCTGTAATTTCGGAATGGACCGGTCCGGCTCATGGCCTCGAAGCTGCACTGAGTGTTCATAATCTGACATTGGGATTAGCTGTCTTATTTCTCTCTCGCATACTCGCTTTGCTGTACTTTATGAACCGGATTAAACATGCCAAAATGATGGAACGCGTTAAAAAACAACTGCTTATAAATGCCGTTCCTTTTGTGATTTTCTTCCTCACATTTGTAATATGGACTCTTTTATCCTCTGGTTTTGCAGTAAATCCTGAAACAGGCAATGTTTTTATGGAACCGTACAAATATCTTCATAACCTGATTCAAATGCCTGTTGTTGCAATTCTTTTCGTGCTTGGTGTGGCGCTCGTTCTTATCGGTATTATCCGCCCGCTTACCTGTTTTGAAAAATGCAGCACCAAAGGAATATGGGGTGCCGGGATAGGAACCATTCTCACGGTTTTAGCTTTGTTCCTGCTGGCAGGTTTTAATAATACGGCTTATTACCCTTCAACCTTCGATTTGCAGAGTTCTCTAACAATTCAGAATAGTTCGTCAAGTCTTTATACACTTACTGTTATGAGCTATGTTTCTTTGCTGGTTCCTTTTGTAATTGCTTATATCTGGATAGCATGGCGTGCCATTGATAACAAAAAGATTGATATCGAAGAACTGAATAATGAAACACACGTTTACTAAAAAGAGTGTTTAAAATTTAAAAGAAAAAAACTATGATAACACAGATAATCTGGCTGTTAACCTGGCCAATACTTATTGCCGTATCGTATTATGGTATTACCCTGATGCTGAAAAAATTTGACAAAAACTCAGGTAACTAAGCAATTCTTTCTTAATAAGTTCCTCAAATTTACATTTGTTAAAAGTTGACTTTTTTCAACTCTTGCATGATCAAAAGTTGAGCAAAAATCAAGACTCTATAGAATTTTTGTGTTTTTCTAACAAGGTTTTTCTTCACGCCACGCAAGCCATTCGCCATGAAAAATGCAACCACAGCTTGAATTTTGTCATTGGCTCATTTCTGCATGGCTTACTGATGCCCATCGCACAAAAACCTTGTAAGAAAGAACTACAAAAATTCTATAACGTCGGTCCTTGAAAGCGGTATCACAAAATCATGGATTCAATTGAGGAAGTTATTTTGAAAGTTTCACGGAGGCTGTTTTTGTAAAAATAAAACACTGGCAGCAGCAACTGGATTGCCTGTGCCGGTGAAAGCCGGATGTATCATAAACAAGGGAATTAAATCAGGAAAGTCTTGCCCGTCGCATGAATAATACAGGGGAAAATGTTGTGGGAATATTTATTGAGCTCAGGCTAAAATGCAGTTTAGGCGCTTATTTTGAAGCACTCTCTAGTTTTTCAGTTATTCTTTTTTTTAATAAATCAATATCTGCTTCAGGGTTGTGAGGCTTATGTCCTGATGCAATACCTTTCTCAAGAAAATAACTTTGCTTTTCGTACCGGGTACAGGCCTCGCACATGGATTTATGCATCTTTAATTGAAGCTTTTCGGAAAAGGTAAGCTTAAAATGCATCTTTTTTTCAATTAATTCGGTGGCTTTGAGGCATGAAAGGAACAGGAAATGCATTATTTGTTTTACCATGATCTTAATTTTTAAACCAGTTATTTTCGACGCAATCCCTTAATTGTAATTTTGCCCTGTGTATAATTTGCCATAGATTAGTCGGAGCGATATCCATTTCCTGACAAATATCTTCCCCATTTTTATTCAAAAGGTATTTTAATTTGACACAGGTACTCCATTTATCAGGTAAGGCATCAAGGCATTTCTTCAGAACTTCCTGGAATCCGCTATCATCAAGTAAATGATTCTCTTCTTCATGCCAATCATTCGGTTTTTTAGACTGCTGCCAGCCACCGTCGGCATCA
>JBBQGD010000181.1:0-6742 GCA_038322655.1 Bacteroidales bacterium
CCATCCTGTCCTTTTAACTTTTTAAGATAGGTTGCCCTTTTTTTCTGGCCAAGTTCATAGGATTCGCGGCTATCGAAACTGATGGTAACAGCCTGGTAATCTTTACCAAGAGCCAGGCCGGTTGATGCCATAACTTCTGCCAGGCCATTCATTAATGGGCTGCATATTCCAGGACAGCGATAATACACAAAACACAATACAGTTGGTTTGTTGATGAGCTGTTTCAGGTTTACTAATTTCCCGTTTTGATCTGTAAGCATAATGTCACTTGGAACATAATCATCGAGGTGCTCGGTAATTCCGACTTCTGAAACTTCCTGATTTTCAGAAAAAGCAAAGTGCGAATTGAAAAGTAAAACAACCAGTAGTAAGGGAATGGTAAACCAGGAAATGGGTTTTTTCATTTTAAATTAATTTTTAGAAATTATTCTTTAATCTGTAAATTCTATGTTGAAAAAGGCAGGCTGAATATATCCGGGCGTAAGTCATATCTTATTGATGCTGAATTAACGCTTTATTAACAAAAGCAAAGCATGTTTTGTTTACCCCAAAATTAACTTTAATCAGGTACTAGGTTTTTGACTCCGTGTTTATAAACTATCAAAGCGAATACTTTGCCAGGCAGAATATCAGCATTAATACCACAAAAAGATTTGGATATAAATATCCGTTAATGCAGGTGATGATGTATGCTTTCTTCGAGGTAAGGATGGTTTTTGGGAATGATTGGTGCTTTTGCAAGAGCTCTGCCAAAAGCGAACAGGAATAATCCTGCTAATCCTGCAAAAACTCCGATTTCAATTATTCCTATTGCTGGTGATGTTATAAAATCCGGCATTACCTGTTCGTAAATATCAATGTATAAACCAACAAGTAAAAGGATACAGATGAAATATACGAATTTGACGTTTTTATCTAATTTTTGCGATAACAAACCGATAAAAGGGATAAACCAGTTGATGCCAAAATTAAGGAAGATGAATATCAACCAGCCGTTTTCCCAACGCTTTGCATAATAAATTGTTTCTTCAGGAATATTTCCATACCAAATGAGCATAAACTGTGAGAAATAGAGATATCCCCAAACTATACTCAACATAAACATGTATCTCGAAAAGTCGAGCAGATGGTATTCATTCATATCTTTAAAATATCCCTTTTTATGGAGAATAATTGCTATAAGACCAATTAAAGAGGTGCCATGGTAAAATGCAGACCCAAAGTTTTTAAAAGCAAAAATTGTGCTGAACCATTGTGCCTCTATTGACATAATCCAGTCGAATGAAGCAAGCGAAAATGTAAGTGCCAGAACGAATATGAATACTTTTGACCAGAACTCTAATTTCTCAAATATTTCAAGGCTTCCAAGAGCATCTTCCCGTAAAGAGAGTTTTCTGAGGTAACGGGTGAGTAAAATCCAGCAAGCGAAGAAAATTACCATCCTGATCATAAAGAAAGGAATATTAAGATAAGGCGCTTTATGAGCCAGTAGTTCATCGTTTGCTACTAAATCAGGATTGGACCATTGATAGATATCATGAAAGCCAAAATACATAACCAGCATTATGATGGCAGCATAAGGTATGTATGCCATAAGAGCTTCGGGAATCCTCTGGAACATAGCCGACCAGCCCGATTGCGTTATATATTGAAGGCTGAAAAAGAACGCTGCCCCTATCGCCAGAGAGATAAAATAGTAATTATCCATCAACAGATTAGCCCAGGTTCTGGCGGGATTAGTGAAGAAACCATACGCCAGCACTATAACACCAAGGCCCATGAGAGCATAGGTTATATAATAATATTTCTTCGTTAAAATTACTTTGGTATCCATACACGTGGAGCTTATTTGTTATTTTGAAGGGTATTTTTAACGTAAAGTGCAATCTTCCATCGGTCGTCAGGTCTTATCTGTGGTCCGTAAGCACCCATAGTGTTCCATCCCATAGTCATAACATGATATACTTCACCTATAGGTGCAGCAAGCATTCTTTCGGAAATAAGTGACGCCGGTTGAATAGGATATTTACCACTTGTAAATAAGTGTCCGTCACCTTTGCCGGCAACTCCGTGACAATCTAAACAGTAAATGGCATACATCTCCTTACCACGAACCAGGTTTGTATCGCTGGCTTCGAGTTTACAGGTAACTTCTTTTCCAGCGAGTAAACGGCCCTCAGGAGTTGCCGGGTATTGATACGGAATCATTTCGCGAGGAATGGAACCTATTACCGGTAGTCGCATCGTTATCCCATTGAATACACTATCCGCAGGAGAATACGTTTCGTATGCCAGCGAATATGCCATATCAGGAAAATATTCGTATCCTTTCTGAATACGCGTCCTGTCGCACGAAGCAAATACCAATGCGGATAATGCTAGTGCTGCCGTTAATCTGACCGGGATTTTACTGAAGTACCCCATATAAATGTGTTTTTTACGTATCATTTTAAAGTTCCTTTTCATAGACTTCCGAAGCGCCGCTGGCTTTCAAAATAGTGGTAAGGATATCAAATCCTGCTCCGGCGGTATTTTTTTCAAACAGTATGATAAATTTGTCATCGGTTGCCCTTAAATCAGGAAGAATATATTTTTTACCAGGATATATCTTTGCCCTTAATGAAAAAGTAAACAAAGTCAGAATGGTTACCGAGAGGATTGTTAATACCAGGGTAATAATGATAAACGATGGAAATGCGTTAGTCGGCTTACCTCCGTAATTTATTGGCCAACTGATAACCGCAGCCCAGTATAAAAAAGAAAGAACACCTGCAACCGCCGCTGCTCCGTAAAAAAAGGCTACCAGTGTAAGCCTCGATTTGCGTTCCAAAGCATCAATAGCTTCCATTACTGGGTAAGGCGTATATATTTCATCGATAGTGAAGTTCTTGCTTTTCACTCCTTCAATACCCGTCAGCAGGTCAGTTTTGCTGTCGAAAACTCCAATTAGATGTGTAGAATTCATAGCTTGTCAGATATTTTAATGTTTTTCGGTAATCTCGGTTGGTTTTAAAACACCTTTCACTTCACTGATGGCAATCATTGGCAGAAAGCGGAAGAATGCCAGTACACCCGATGCAAAAATGCCTATAGTTCCGATGTATATGCCGATTTCAATTAAGGAAGGTGAATAGCTTGTCCAGGAAGATGGGAGGTAGGTCTTTGCAAGTGAAGCAACTACGATGTTATATCTTTCGTACCACATGCCAAGATTGATGATAAGCGAAATGATAAACAAAGCTGTAATGTTACTACGTATTTTTTTCGACCACATCAACTGAGGGATTATCGCATTGCAGATTATCATAAGCCAGAACGTGAATGTGTAATCACCCGTAATGAGGTTGCGGAAGAAAGTATACATCTCATATGGATCCCCGCTGTACCAGGCCATAAATATCTCAGTAGCATAGGATGCACCCATGATAAGGGACATGAATACTAATATTTTGGCGATTGCATTTAAATGTGAATCAGTTATATAATCATGGAGGTTGTAATATTTGCGGATAATAACCATTAAAGTCATTACCATGGCAAATCCTGAGAATATGGCACCAACCACGAAATAGGGTGGGAAAATTGTTGTATGCCAGCCAGGTATAACGGCACTTGCAAAGTCAGTTGAAACAATGGAGTGAACTGAAACAACCAAAACCGCTGCAATACCTCCAAGGATATAGCTTAATCCTTCATACCGCAACCACTCTTTGGTTGAACCGGTCCAGCCAAAGGCTAGTAAACCATAAATGAATTTTTTTACTTTTGATTTTGTTTTGTCGCGGATGGAAGCAAAATCAGGAACCATGCCAAAATACCAGAACGAAGCAGATATAAGCAGGTATGCGCTGATGGCTATGAAGTCCCAAAAAAGAGGTGAATTAAAGTTCACCCACAGTGGTCCGCGGGTATTTGGATAAGGGAAAATAAAAAATGCAAGCCAAACCCGTCCCATGTGTATTGCCGGGAATATGGCAGCACACATTACAGCAAAAACGGTCATTGCTTCGGCTGCACGATTGATGGATGTACGCCATTTCTGCCGCAGAATCAGCAGGAATATGGAGAATGCGGTACCTGCATGACCGATTCCGATCCACCAGACAAAATTTACGATACCCCATCCCCAGGCAACTGAATTATTAACTCCCCAGGTGCCAATTCCATATCGAACGGTGTATGCCATGCTGAGAATTCCTATGATAGCCATTACCGAACTTATTGCCATGGCTGCTTTCCACCAGGTTGGTGCCTTATTATCAAGCGGCGCAATAATATCGCTGGTGATCTGGCGGTAATCCTTGTTGCCCAGTATCAGCGGACCTCGTACTTCTGCTTTATACATATTAAATAAGGTATTGCGTGTTAATATTTAATGCTTTGTTTGATTATAGGTTGAAAAAGCAAATACTAAGCCTTACTTTTTTCATCCTCTTTGTTACGAACTTTGGTCAGGTATCCGACTGAAGGAAGTGTGTGTACTTCTTCCAGCAAGTTATAGTTGCGCTGGTCAGCGAACAAATCAGTGAGTCTAGCCTGCTTGTTATTCATATCACCAAAAATGATTGCTCCGGCAGGGCATACCTGCATACAAGCTGTTTGAATATCGCCATCGGCAAGAGGACGATTTTCAAGTTTGGCTAAAAGTTTCTTTTCCTGTATTCGCTGAACACAGAAAGTACATTTCTCAACAACTCCCCGTTCACGTACGGTCACATCAGGGTTGAGTACCATGCGGCCTAAGTCACTGTTCATATTATAGTCGAAAGCATCATTGGTAGCATAGCGGAACCAGTTGAACCGACGTACTTTAAATGGACAGTTATTGATACAATATTTGGTACCTATACAGCGGTTATATGCCATTTGATTCAACCCTTCATGGCTGTGATTTGTAGCCGAAACTGGACATACATTTTCGCAAGGTGCATTGTCGCATTGCTGACACATTACCGGCTGGAAATATACGGAGGGATTAGCTTCATCTTCAGAGTAGTACCTGTCGATTCGGATCCAGTGCATAATACGGGTCATGGCCACTTGATCCTTACCAACAACAGCAACGTTGTTTTCAGCCTGGCAACCAATAACACAAGCACTGCATCCTGTGCAGGCATTCAAATCAATGGACATCCCCCAGTGATGACCTTCGTAGTTGATAGTTTTATACAGTGTAACATTATGCTCTTCAACTTCTGCATGCATCTCGTTACCTGAATCCGGTTTTTCCTGCCATTCGGTCAGAGTTGTTTCACGCACAATATTGCGACCTTCCATCGAATGGTGCATCTGCGATGAAACGATATTGTATTTTTTGCCGGTTTTGGTCACAGCAGTTGTTGCCATTGAGGCTTTACGGCTGTCGTTTTCCATTTTCATAAACGGAAATACATTTACACCTACGCCATCAGCAACTTTTCCTGCTTTGGAGCGTCCGTATCCGTATGAAATTGAAATTGTTCCGTCTGCTTGTCCGGGCTGGATAAAAGCAACGAGTTCAAGACCATCGGCAAGCTTCAACATATCACCGGTAACAACGCCAAGTTGTCCGGCCATTTTGGGTGAAACGGCCGCAAAATTATCCCAGCAAACTTTTGATACCGGGTCAGGCATTTCCATCATCCATGGATTATTGGCATGCATTCCGTTTCCCAATGCTATGGTTTCGTAAAACACCAGTTCAGTATCTGATGGTTTTATTGCCGCAGCCTTTATTGCAGCATCGGCAACAGCCTGAGTGTTAAATCCGGGCTGACCTGAAGCAGATGTTACTTCAAAAGTTCCTTTTTGTAAAGTATAATTCCAGAAATCGGCTCCCGATTTATATTCCGATTGTTTACCGGTAAAGTTCTCAAGCCAGTATTGTTTTAAAAATGCATTAAAAAGTGTTACATTTCCGGTCCATTTCAGAAGACTATCCTGTGCCTGGCGTGTGTTATAGATACTACGGATGGTAGGCTGCTGCAAACTATATGATCCTTTTTTAGGTTCAGCGTCATTCCACGATTCAAGATAATGATGATCAGGAGCCACAACTTTACAGACAGATGTTGTTTCGTCACTTGCATTTGCAAAACTTACAGTCAGGTCAACTTTTTGAAGTCCATCCAGAAGTAATTTAGGTTCACTGTAATTATAAACCGGATTAACATTATAGAAGATAACTGCACCAATTTTACCTTCATTCATATCTTTTACAAGTGCGTTCATATCTTCATCAAGACCTTTCCGGATATTGAGTGAAGCTGAAAAGTCAATGGTGCTGCCATAGTTTTGCAACATGTTGTTGATTGCGTTTACGACAACTTGTAAACTTGTGTCATTAATTCCACACACAACTATGGATTTACCTTTCGCTCCGAGGAGTTTGGCGGCGAGTTTTGTAATATTTATTGCTGCAGCAGGTGCATTGTAGGTTATACCTCCGGAAGCTTTGGCAATCTCGTTGTAAAGGCTCAGAATCACAGATGCCTGCTGGCTTGGTTTAATAGGAAACCTGAAGTCGGCATTGGCGCCTGTAAGTGACATACCCGATTCAAAAACAGTAAGTTGCGAAATAGAACGTTTGTCTTTATTTAGCCTTCGGCTTGCTGCAAAACGACGGGTAAACTCAACCGGCATAAGCCAGGTACCAAGGAAATCGGCATCAAAACTTACGATTACATCTGCTTTATCAAAATGATAATCAGGAATATTTTGTGATCCAAAAGTGAGGTTATTAGCTTTTAAGATAGCAGAAGAA
>JBBQGD010000182.1:0-6742 GCA_038322655.1 Bacteroidales bacterium
CAGCTTCGGGAAAAATATATCGCCCGATTCGCCCATCACAGAGGCCATAAGGCAGAGTTCACCAGATTCAGTTGGCGAAACAAAAAAACGGCGTATTCCACGCGGACACGACCAGGGTTGTTTTTTCTGCATGCGCTCCAGAAAACCCAGGGGCAGGCTGCCATTGGAAAAAGCTACGTTGGCAAAGCGGGCCGTTTTAATAGGCAGCCTGTCGCTGTATGCCATAATAAGTTCTTCCATCAGCTTTTTGCTGGCTCCCATTATATTGACCGGGTTGGCAGCCTTGTCGGTGGATACGCAGAAGAAATGCTCCGGAGGCGATTGCAGCAACAGATCCAGCAGTTTGCGGGCACGCAAAACATTATTTTCAATCATAGCCTCGATGGAAAAAATATCCTTTTCGCTGCGCACATGCTTATGGGCAGCAAAGTTGGCAACAATCCCGAAAGGGCCGTGCTGATGGAAAAGCTTTTCGAAAACACGATCGCCAAAATTTACCGGGTAGGTGATAAACTCGTCAGGGATGTGATAACCGGTTGAGCTGCGCAGGTCGCGCACCAGTTCGGTAAGGCCGTTTTCGTTGATATCAACCACCACGAGTTTGCGAATGTTGAATTTCAGGATAGCCTTGATATAATGAGAGCCGATGGTTCCGGCACCACCAATTACCAGCACCGACTTGCCGTTGATGCGGTCATGCATTTCGGTTTTGAGCTTTTCGAAATCCGCCTGCAGCAGGCTCTCGTTGCGGCGTGTTACATATTGCTTTATAAATAAATCGAGGTCAAATTGTGTTTGCATGCTTTTAGTTTATATATAGATCTGTGAATATCTCTGATGATTGCATAGTGGTTGTACATGTGTACCCGAATGCAAATTTATTGTTTTTTTTCAGGCAGGGGGCGGAATTATTATAAGAACGAAGTAGCCGGGTGGAAGTAATTGTGAGATGCGTATGATGACGTGCTCGCTGGCAGAAAGTTGCTTTAGGAGCGGCTCGCTGGTAAAAACGTGATGGGACGTCCGACATTGCGAGGCGCACAAGTTGACTTAGATTGCGAAAGCGGCATTCGCCGAAGCAATCTATTGGAGCAGGGGAATTTTTCTTAGAAGGACTTTGGTAATGGCACGAGTTCGCTTCGTACTCGTTCCTCGTCCTCGCGATGACGTGCCTTCGATTGTGGTTTTCGGGTTTGACTTGTTGCTTCCGATAACACTCGCTGGTATAACAATCACCAATATCTTGCTATGCCCGAGGCACTCAAATGTCCGTTCGGAACGGATAATTGACACTTTTCGTTTTGGTATGGATAATTGATTTAATTTGCACACCGGTATAAAAGTAAACATTCAGGTTTGCTAATGCAACGAACGATATTATTTCTATATCTTTATCCATCAATTAACCAGGCTTGAAGGCAGTGTTAGCTTTGCACTATTTAAATTTAAAATCTGCCGTCAGGACAGACTGACTAATTCACATTTCCTAAGTTAGATTTAACCTTAACTGAGAAAACGAACATGTACAATAAATCCTTTATTTCCAGGATACTACGCCATTCAATTGAACGGCAAATCATTGTTTTCATTGCTGTTATATTGCTATTTGAGTACTTCACCGTGCTTGTAATGCATTATATTCCTCCACAGCCGGTAATGCTTGATGCGCTGATCGACTGTACCATCTTAACGATTCTACTTACTCCGGTGGTTTATTTCCTGGTTATTCGCCCGATGAAATCATACAAACGGCAAAAAAGCCAGGCGGAAGATGCCTTGAAACAGAGTGAAGAAAGATACAGGAACATTGTTGAAACTTTATACGAAGGAATTCTGATCAAAAGTACTGAAGGTGAAATCCTTTTTACTAACAAACGATTTTCAGAAATGCTGGGTTATACATCTGAAGAAATCATTGGTCATTTTTGTTCTGAATATACGTACGATGACCAAACAGATAAACCGGAAGAATCCAGAAAAAATTCAGATGAAGGGATGGATGATCTGAACGTATCAAGATTTCGCCGCAAAGATGGATCCTTATTGATAACTCAATTCAATTCTTCACCTCACTTTGATCAAAATGGGGAACCTGTCGGCTATCTGGAGATTCACATTGATGTTACAGAACTGAAAAAAGCCGGAGAAACTTTCAGACAAAAAGCTGAAGATGAACTATTAACGGCAAACTATACAAATATGCCTTCCGCCGAAGACATCCACCCATTAAAACTGCTTCACGAACTCCAGGTCCACCAGGTTGAACTTTTAATGCAAAACGATGAACTACAACTGGCTGTTGAAAAAGCTGAAACAGCCATTGCTTTATATGATTTTGCCCCTATGGGTTATTTTACACTCGATCAGCACTATAACATATGTAACCTCAACGTAAGCGGCTCCAAAATGCTTGGAAGTGAACGTAGCAGCATGGTAAGCAGAAATTTCATTCAATTTATAAAGCAAGATGACTTACCTGTGTTTAAAGATTTTTATCGCAAGGTAATTGAAACCAATTTAAAACAAACCTGCGAAGTATGTCTCTCAGTAAGCGATGCCTCAATATTTGTACATCTTGAAGGTGTAGTTTCGGAATTCCAACAAGAATGGCTATTGACGGCCGTTGATATCACCAAACGTATTCAATCTGAAGAAGAATTACGTCGAAGTGAACAGAAGTTAAAATATCATTTCGAAAACTCTCCGTTGGCTGTAATCGAATGGGATTCAGACTTTACAGTAACTCAATGGTCCATTGAAGCTGAACATATTTTTGGGTGGGAAAAAGCAGAAACTTTAGGCAAGCGACTTGATATGCTGAACCTGATTTGCCAGGAAGATATACAGCATGTAAACGATATATTTAAAAGGCTTAGCAGTGGAAATGAACCCATTGTTGTAAGTTCAAACAGAAATGTAGCCAAATCAGGCGAAATCATCGATTTGGTATGGTACAATTCGGTATTAACCGACGAAAACGGAACTATGAAATCGGTAATGTCGCTTGTACAGGATGTTACCGAACGTAAAAAGGCAGAGGACAAGCTTCGGGAAAGCGAAGAAAGATACAAATCTATATTTTTTGATAATCTGTCAGTTATGCTGCTAATTGATCCGTCTTCAGGCAAAATAATTGAAGCAAATCCGGCTGCTTGCAACTATTATGGCTGGACTTATGCGGAGCTACGCAAAATGAATATTTCGGATATAAACATTCTTAAAAAAGAAGAAACAATTTCAATAATGCAAAAGGCCGCGGAGGTAAAAAGCAATCAATTCTTTTTTAAGCATCGTTTGGCCAGTGGAGAAATCCGGGACGTAGAAGTATTTTCAGCCCCGATTATGTTTGGCCAATCCCAATTTCTCCATTCAATTGTTCATGACATTACCGAACGCATCCAGGCAGAAATAGCTTTGAAGGAAAGTGAATACAAATTCAGCAAATACATTGATTTTGCACCTCATGGCATTTTTGTGGCCAATGAATCGGGAGAATACGTCGATATCAATTCAGCTGCCATAAAAATGACCGGTTACCAAAAAGAGGAACTCCTATCGATGAAGATCACTGATATAGTTCCTGAAGCATCATTTTCTGAAGCTGAAAATCATTTTAAGACTTTAATAACCTATGGATTTGCTTCGGGTGAATTACCATTTTTAAAAAAGGATGGATCTAAAGGATATTGGGTGGTTGATGCTGTTAAACTTTCAGACAAAAGCTTTCTCGGTTTTACCACGGAAACTACCGAACGAAAATTATCGGAATTAAAATTGCTTCAAAAAGACCGGTTGGTGAGCGAATCTCAATCGACTGCACACATTGGGAGCTATTCTGCTAATCTGATAACGAAAATATGGCAGGCATCCGATGAAATATACAGGATTTTTGGCATCGATAAAACTCATTCTCATACGCTCGAAGCATGGATTGATTGTATCCATCCTGATTTCAGAGAAGAACTGAATAATGATCTGCAAAATGCAATCCAGAAAGAAAACAGGTTTGATCATGAGTATAAAATTATCCGGGTTAATGATATACAGGAACGATGGGTTCATGGAATCGGATATTTTGAATTTGATGAACACATAAGACCAGTGGGGCTGATTGGTACAATTCAGGATGTAACTGCCAGAAAAACAGCCGAACTTGCTCATAAAAAATTATACGAAGACCTGGAAGATATTGTCAATGAGCGGACATCTGATTTACTCTTGTCACATATTGCTATTCAGGAAGCAGAAGAAAAATACCGCACCGTTGCCGAAAACACTTACGACTGGGAAACATGGGTGGGCCCCGATGGAAAATACATTTATATTTCCCCTTCGTGCAAACAAATAACAGGGTATGCTGTCGCTGATTTTATGAATGATACGGAGTTATTTTTTAAAATAGCTCATCCTGAAGACCGGGAACAAATTGAGAAACATTATTTCGACCAAATGGAAGGCAGGATTCAGGAGTGTTCTATTGATTTCAGGATTATTTCCTCTGATGGCAAAATCCGGTGGATTGGACATAATTGCCATCAGGTATTTAACGGGGCAGGTAAATTTATCGGCCACCGTGGAAGTAACCGTGATATTACCGAACGGAAAATTGCAGAAACGGTATTAATTGACTCACAAATACATTTACGTGAACTTTCGCACCGGATGGATGTTATAACTGAAGAGGAACGTATCCGTATTGCCCGCGAAATACACGACGAACTCGGACATTTGCTTACAGCACTGAAGTATGATATGGATGGCCTTTCCAATAATACGGAATTAACTATCGACCTGGCCAAAAGTGAAATGGAATCGATGATCAGTATCGTTGATTCATTGATAGATTCGGTACGAAAAATAGCTACCGAATTACGACCGGGCATTTTAGATCATTTGGGCCTTTTCCCGGCACTCGAATGGAAAATCAAGGATTTCCAGAAGAGAACAAAAATATGCATTCATTTAAACCTGGACGAAGGGGATTTTTCATTCGATAAAAATGAAACAACCATTATATATCGTATCTTTCAGGAAATACTTACCAATGTGGCAAGGCATGCCAAAGCATCACAGATGTGGCTTACATCTGGTAAAGAAAATGATTATTTTGTTCTGTCGGTTAAGGATAATGGCGTTGGTTTTGAATTGAAAGAGAAACAACAAACAGGTTCATTAGGATTGATGGGCATGCGTGAACGAGCTATGTCAATCGGAGGTGAAATACAAATCGAAAGTTCACCGCGACAAGGAACGACGGTCAATTTTTTGTTAAAAAAAAGTTAAAGTTCTGTAACCAATCAAACCCTGTTGAAAAATAATTGTTGTGATATACATTGTTTTAATCACAAAGTTCACGAAGTTCGCACAATGTTTACAAAGGTCTATCAGTAATTAATTTGCTCATATTTAAAACTTTGTGAGCTTAGTGATTTTTCCTTGTGTGCTTTGTGGTTACAGTATACGTGTGTGTACTAATACATTTGATGAGTTGATTAGCTACAAAGTTTTATTTTTATAATACAAAGTATAAATATCCCATCCATGAATCAAAACAGGCTAAAAATACTTATTGCCGATGATCACATTGTGGTTAGAAATGGGATTATAAAATCTCTGATGACAAGTTTCCCCGATGCCGGATTTAGAGAAGCAGGCAATGCTGCTGATGTGATGCGCATGGTTTATGAAAGTAAATGGGACCTGATAATCCTTGATATCAATATGCCTGGCCGCAGTGGAATGGATGTTTTAAAAGAGATTAAGGAAAACTTTGCGAAGACTCCGGTAATTATTTTTAGCATGTACCCGGAAGATCAGTTTGCGGTTCGCTCCATCAAGACCGGCGCTTCGGCTTACCTGACTAAGGATATTTCGTCGCAGGAGCTCGAAATAGCGATTCGGAAAGTCCTTCGGGGCGAGCGATACCTCTCACCTACCGTTGCCGAATTAATCACCAATGAAATGGTTAACGGCGACAATAAACCAGCTCATGAAAGACTGTCGGACCGCGAACACCAGGTATTCCTGCTTATTGGCAGTGGAAAGAATGTTTCAGATATTGCGCTTGAATTAAACCTGAGTGTAAAGACCATCAGTGTTTACAGGTCGATAATCCTAAAAAAAATGAACCTTAAAAACAACGCTGAGATTACCCATTATGCGTTTAAGAATAACCTGGTACAATAAAAGTTTTGTAAATATATCATTTTAACCAAAAAAGAAAGATTGGAGCAAATCGCAAGTAAAAGCATGCCGGGGTGACGGTTTCGGTTTGGCGTCTTGCTTTCGGAGATGAACCCGGTTTAACTTGTTTACTTCGATGACGCTCACTGGTTAAAGCTCCCTTCGAAGCAGCTCGCAAGTAAAAGAGTGATGGGACGTCCGTCATTGCGAGGCGCACAAGATGACAAAGAAAGCTAAGGCGGCATACGCCGAAGCAATCTGTTGAAGCTGAGGGAATTGTTCTTAGAACGACTGTGGTAAAGGCACGGGGTTGCTTCGTCGTTCCTCCTCGCAATACTGTACCTTCGATTGTGGTTTTCGGTTTGCAGTGGTGCCTTCGGGGGCGATCCCGGTTTAACTTGTTGCCTCCGATGTGGATCGCTGGTAAAAGCATGATGGGACGTCCGTCATTGCGAGGCGCACAAGATGACAAAGAAAGCTAAGGCGGCATTCGCCGAAGCAATCTGTTGAAGCTGAGGGAATTGTTCTTAGAACGACTGTGGTAAAGGCACGGGGTTGC